>JAUCGN010000199.1 GCA_030378125.1 Thiotrichales bacterium HSG1
ACAGCGAGCTACTGTTAATTTAGATGTAGCTTTATCTAGCGAACGTGCAGCAACTGATGAAATTACGATAACCGCTACGTCCAAAACAAAATCAGATGTAACTTCAAAAACTACGATCCATGCTATGGTAAATGCTGGCGAAGATAGTGATGGAGATGGGCACCCTGATGTTTTAGATAAATTCCCGGATAATGCAGATGAATGGTTTGATGCTGATAATGATGGTGAAGGTGATAATGCAGATATCGATGATGACAATGATGGACTTACTGATAAATGGGAATTTGATAATGATTTATCAGCGTATGATGCTAGTGATGTAACTGATGAGTTACTTGAAAAACACGCACATGATGAAAATAAATCACCAAAATCAATCTTCTCAATTACACCAAATACAGGTGAAGTCCCACTTGTTGTTACTTTAGATGGTAGTACTTCCACTGATACTGACGGTACAATTGCCAGTTACAAATGGACAGCCTCCGATGGTCAAACAGCAGAAGGTCAAAATGCAGAACTAATATTTACCGAAGCTGGAGACTACACAATCACCCTCGAAGTAACGGATGATAAAGGAGCTACTCATTCGGTAACTAGTAATGCAAGTGCAACAGCACCAGCAGTTGGTGAGTTTAGAACCTCCGGCACAATCCGTGATGACAATGGCAATCCAATTGCTGGCGTAACAATCAAAATTGCTGATAAAACAGTTACCACCAACGAAAACGGCTATTGGGAAGCAACTGGCCTATTCGCTGGAGTACATGAAGTAGTCGCCACTAAAGATGGTTATAACTTCAGATCAACAACCTGTGCTTTAAGCATTGGCCAAGACTGTCAGCCAAAACTTAAATCAGTATCCTTACTTGATGTTCGTGTCACCTCTGCATCTACCATCAAACAAGGTGAAAACATAACCTACACTGCCACAATCACCAACAACGGTGACCAAGCAGCAACAGGTATATCCTTCATTGACGTATTACCAATTGGCACTCAATTAATTTCCATTACAGGCCCAGAAGGTAGTAATTGCAACACTGATACAATTAGCTGTACCCTAGCCGACTTAGAAGCTGGTGCAAATGCAACTATAACTATTGTAGTTAGCAATGACCAAGCAAATAGATTAGCTAATACAGTAACATTGACCTCCAACGAATATCCAGCCAGCGTAGAAACTAAACGCTCAACGGTTATTCCACACCTTTCTGTATCCTTGTCAGATAACAGCCCAACAACAATTGGCGGCAATCTGTCCTATATAGCTACAGCCAAAGTGAGTGATATATCTCCAACTGCTATGACTGGTGTCAAACTAGCTATCCAACTACCAAAAGGTATTGATTATCAACCAATTGCCAATTGCGTAATTGATGACTTATTGATAGCCACCTGTGATATTGGTGACATGGAAATTGACAGCGAAGCCACAATCAACGTAAGCGGTACCATCACTGACGGAATGCTGTTATCAATGATTGCAATAGCCAAAATCAATGACCAAACTGAGGTTTACACTCATACAGCCAAGAAAACCACCAAAGTCCATGTACCTGTGGATAGTGATTTCAAAATTGATATGTGTGTTGCTCTTGATATAACTGGATCGATGAGTGAAGAGATTAATGGAGTTAAAGAGGCTACTAAGAAGTTCGTAAAAGACCACTTACCTGCTGACCAATCCATACTTATGGCACTTGTTGTTTTCAAAGACAATGTTAAGGTCTCTGCACTAACTAGGGATGCAAACGCATTCAAAGAAGCAGTTAACAAGTTAAAGGTCTCAGGTGGAGGCGATTGCAAGGAAAGCAGTGCTATAGCTCTCCATGAGTGTGCCAAGTATCTGAAAAATGAGGGAGTATTACTCATTGCAACAGATGCCCCTTCTCATGCAACTGATGCTGAACTTGATACTGTTATCAATACTTTAGTTGGTAAAGGTATTAAGCCAAAATATATTTGGACGCAGGGCTGTCAAGCTCAATAGTAGTTTTATGTTTAAGACCCTCCAGAGTTTCTAAAACATGGAAGGTCTACCTAACTATCTGATGTTACGCAGAGAAATTTTATATTCCATCGATTTCATCGGTGATTATTCACAGCGTAATATTAGTTATTTAATCTTATAGGACTTACGTCTTGACATAAGCACTTGAAATGAAAATATATTATGTATGGTGTGTAGAACAAAGTGAAACCCGCTATCTTGAAAATGATCGGTTTCATTACCACCCTAAATTCAATATTTTTTACTTGTGTATAACGATGAAAACTCTTGTTTAGGAACGATATTTAAACAGTTTAATTAAATATTTATCTTGTCAATGCGTAAGCCCTATCTTATACAACACTGCCTTAGTTCAGGACTATAACTTATTTTTAGAAGGAGCATCTATATTTTTCATAAGTTGCTTGTATTGTTTAAGTAATTTGGTATATTATAATTCTCATCCAATTATCAAATAACAAACACTAATTTGAATCCTTCATGAATAAAATACACATAGCCTATTTGATAAGCCAGTACCCAGCCATTTCCCACACCTTTATTCTACGCGAAATTCATATGTTGCGAAATTTTGATTTCGATATCAGCGTAACATCTATAAATTCTCCAGATCGAGGTAAAGAAAAATTAACTGATGCAGAATGTGAAGAAGTAAATAATACCTATTATGTAAAGTCTGATGGTGTTACTGGGGCGATTAAAGCACATCTTTATATTTTATTTACTCAACCAATAAACTATCTAAAAGGCTTGTTTTTTGCATTAAGTTTGGGAAAGTTTGATTTAAAAAAAATACTGTATAACTTTTTCTATTTTGTTGAAGCAATAATGATCGGTAAATGGATGGAAAAAAATAAACTATCACATTTACACGTTCATTTTGGTATGGCAGCGGCCACTGTTGGTTTGATAACTAAACATGCTTTTCCCATTACATTTTCTTTTACTATGCACGGTCCACGAGATTTCTACGATATTTATGGTTGCTATTTAACTCAAAAAGTAGTAGATGCCGATTTTGTTTGTTGCATCACTCATTTTGCAAACAGTCAGTTGATGATGTTATCTCCGTCAGACTGTTGGAATAAATTGGAAGTTAGTCCTTTGGGAGTTAATCCTAACGTATTTACCCCCAACCAATTTCGTAGTAAACCTGAAATATTTGAAATTTTATGTGTGGGTAGATTAGTCCCAGATAAAGGTCAACTTATCCTTATAAGAGCAATAGCTAAATTAATAGCTAAAGGTTATAAAATACGTTTGCATTTAATAGGGGATGGACCAGATAGGATAAATTTGGAAACTGAAGTCGAACGACTTAAATTGAGCGAACAAATTATTTTTACTGGTGCGGTTAATCAAGACCAAATTTTAAAGTTTTATGCCAATAGTGATATTTTTATATTAGCAAGTTTTGCAGAGGGTTTACCAGTCGTGCTTATGGAAGCAATGGCTATGGAAATTCCTTGTGTTACTACTAATATTACTGGAGTTCCAGAGCTGATTGAACATAGAGTTAATGGTTTGTTAGTTGCCCCTTCAGATATTGACGGATTAGCTGAGGCAATCGCAGAATTGATGGATAAACCTGATTTTCGGCAACAGCTTGGTATAGCTGCCAGTCAAAAAGTAAAAACACATTATGAGTTACAACAAAATACAAAAAGG
>JAUCGN010000200.1 GCA_030378125.1 Thiotrichales bacterium HSG1
GCCGGAGCGATGCAAATGCCAGTACCCATGATGAACATTATTAATGGTGGAGTTCACGCAGATAATAATGTTGATTTACAAGAGTTTATGATTATACCAGTTGGTGCTTCTTCCTTAAAGGAAGCTGTGCGTTATGGAGCAGAAGTTTTCCATGTTCTAAAAAATGTGTTGAAAAAGCAAGGAATGAACACTGCAGTTGGTGACGAAGGTGGTTTTGCCCCTGACTTGACTTCCAATGAAGCTGCGATAGAAGTAATATTGGAAGCCGTTGAAAAAGCTGGTTTTAAAGCCGGGACTGATATTTGTTTAGGTATAGATGCCGCTAGTTCTGAATTTTTTCGAGATGGTAAGTATGATATTGCTTCAGAAGGTAAAAAACTAGATTCTGCCCAATTTGCTGAATATCTTGCTGCTTGGGTGGAGCAATATCCCATTATCTCTATTGAGGATGGCATGGATGAAAGTGACTGGGATGGTTGGAAAATTTTGACTGACAAACTAGCTGATAAAATTCAATTAGTTGGAGATGATTTATTTGTTACTAATACCGCTATTTTAAAACAAGGTATAGACAGAAATATTGCTAATTCAATTTTGATTAAGCTCAATCAAATTGGAACGGTGACGGAAACTTTAGCAGCCATTGAAATGGCTAAACAAGCTGGTTACACTGCTGTTATTTCACATCGTTCTGGTGAAACAGAAGATAGCACTATTGCTGATCTTGCAGTAGCCACTTCAGCGGGACAAATTAAAACAGGTTCTTTATCCCGTTCGGATCGAATTGCTAAATATAATCGTTTAATTCGGATAGAGGAAGAACTTGGAAATAATGTTACTTACCCGGGTAGGAATGCTTTTTATAATTTATCATAAATTATCGACTAAGTTTGGCGTATAATTTGTTTATTTTACTGATATAATTCTTAGTTTCCCGATAAGGTGGAACAGTATTATTATAACGTTTAACAGCATTTTCTCCAGCATTATAAGCTGCTAATGTCAAAGATAAATCACCATTAAACATGGTTAATAAGTCTTTTAAATAACGGGTTCCACCAGCAAGGTTTTCAGTTGGATTGGTGCGGTCTTTCACTCCATAACGTCTAGCAGTAGCAGGCATAAGTTGCATTAATCCCACTGCACCTTTGGGAGATATGGCTTTAGGATTATAGGCTGATTCAACTTGAACTATGGCATGTAACAAGGCTGGTGATAATTGAATTTTGTTGGCTGCATTTGTTATTAGTTCGCTGTATTTATTGTTGTGTTTGAATACTGATGGTGATGATGGTTGTTGAATTAAATAACTACGAGCATATAATAACTCGTTTTTATTTTTAGGAGCTTTGTTGGTCAAATGCAACACTCCTTCAGAATCGTAGTATTTATAAATAGTAGTTGTTTCTAAAGCTGTCACATTAGCTGTGAAAATTAGTAAAAAATACCATAATTTCATTAATTTGTCTCCATTTAATATATTGTATCCCGCATATATGTTAAAAAAACTGGCAGAATTATGATTTACAAGGTTATTATATTAGCAGGATAAAATCAAGAGACCAATCTTAAAAATTCTGGTAGTCCTAAACTAAGTGGTGGTAAACCTAGTAGGTTTTTTGAGGTCATCACTACATTATTTAGGACTACCCAGAATTTAATTTTCAACTGTGTTCTCAAGATTGTAATCATCTAACAACTTGTTAAGAATATAAACTGGTAATTCATCAAGAACTTCCAACAATGTTTCAGCAGATACTTCAGCCAGCAAATCATCTGTTATATTAGCCATCATATTACCAACAATTCCACTTAATTCATTACGAAGTAATTTGCCGGGCAACAATGGTAAAACTTTTTCGGCTCTCAAATTCTGAAGAGTTGAATTGAAATGATAATCAAGCCGTTCAATAATGAAATCTTTACTCACTTCACTAAGCAGTTTTTGTTCAAAATTCCTATCACTATAATCCTCAAACAGATCATCCAAAGTATCATTTGAATAGTTAGCTGGCACTTCTTCTGGAAGAGTATTTAGAAAATTTACTAATAAATCATTTGGTAATCCATCAATGTATTCACGGAAAAGCGTTTTTTCCAACTTAATCAAAGATTCTAAAATGTCTTCTTTTGATAGACTAGCAAATACGCCATTATGTAATTTAACAATAAATTCATTAAGTTGTTCACTAATATATTCTTTTGACAAAGTACGTAACAATCTATCAGGCAAACCATCTGGAGTTGGAACAGCAGTAAAGCAGATATTACCAATTGCATAATACGGTTCTGAAATTTCCTCAATTACATTTTCATCCCCTGACTCAGAATCTTCCGGCTCAGATGATTCATCAACAGGTATATTACTTGTAAATGATAATCTAACTTGTGCCATATCTTCACCAGTAACTTCATGATTAGTAACTTCTTCCATACTACAGAGTTCAGAACTTGTTTGTACACCTTTGAATTTGTTGCCTGCTAAGTCATAACCAGATAATTTAATAGTTGGCTCATAAGCACTGAAATCTAAAAGCTGTAAAGAAAAATCACTAAATGTTGCATCTGAGTTAAGAGTAAATTTAAAGCCATTACGATGTTCTTTATCCCAAATCCCTTTACCAATACAGCTTTGCCCTTCATCATTGTATGTACGAGGACCTTGTTCATCTATAATTACTTTAGCTTTACCAAATGTATCAATATCTAAACCCAGATGTACAGTATCCAAACCATCAACTAATTGATTTTGTTCAAACTTATCTAATGATAAACAAACTTGCTTAGTATCTGCTTTTATATCTTCTTCTATGAACCCAACAGCTGTGTCTACCAATTCTCCAAGTGGACATTCATCAACGATTACTCCAATTCCTTCTATATCTTTAAAATTACCAGTTGGAATACGCACTTCTTTTCTCAACTGACATCTTTCAATATCAAAGACTTGCAGCCATTTACTATTATGAATTCCTAGTAGCAACATATTGTCAGTCAACATTTCAAGAGATTCGGTTTCGCCGGGTAAATTGTCACATTGGACTTCTAAGCTATTAGTAGTTGGTTGATATTTCAATAAATTGGTATTTTCTGCACCATAAAGGATAATTTCTTTAGATAAAGCTAAATCTTCTACTTGCCTATCTGAAGGTAGTACTAGAGTGCCTTTTCCTGTTCTTATATCTATGGTTATTAACCCTTCATCTTTAGCCCAACCGTATAATGTACCATTAGGAGCAAAAATTATACTAGCGACTTCATCAAAGCCAGTTGAGCCAATTGGTAGAGTGATTTCTCCAGTTTTAGCATCTATAACATAGAGATAGCCGGGAAATTTACCAAGATCAACATCATCGCCGGAAGTAGTGTAGATGATCTTAGTAACTGGGTGGATAGCTAATCCTTCAAGGTCGAAGCCATTGAATGATTTACCTAGTTGTTCAACTGTGAATTTTTCCATTCTACTATCCACATTAATGACTAAGAATTGGGAGCGATTTTTATTCTTATCATTGATTGTGTAAAATTTGCAGCTAGCCTGAGTGGTATTTGCAAGAATCTCATTAAACTCGGCATCACTGAGAGGACGGAGCCGTTCCAATGCCCTAGGTAAATATGCCATCACAAAACTAGTTGCTGCTAAACGAGTACTTAAAC
>JAUCGN010000201.1 GCA_030378125.1 Thiotrichales bacterium HSG1
ATTTTGCATAATTAAATTAAACCAGTTACGCAACAAAGTTGATCTTTCTTTAGCTAATTTGCTTCGCCATTCAATTCCAGCAACATGAGCTGCTTCAATAGCTGTTCTAGCTTCATCTTTACCAAAGTTGGGAATAGTACCAAGTATAGAATTATTAGCTGGATTAGTTACTTCTATAACTTGCTCAGAACCAACCCAAGAACCATTTATATAGGCTTGTTGTTGGAATAAATTTGAGTTTTGGAGTTGCATATAAAATACCTTTTAGTTGTAATATAAATTTTGAGGAAAGAGGCTTTAGATATAGGACAAAAAATGATGGAGAATAAGTAATAAGGGTTCAGGATATTAATAATAAACTTTTTACTGAAATTTAGTGCATCCAAAAAAATATACTCTGCTATCAAGTTTTAGCATATTTAAAAAGTTCATAGTTTAATCCATACAGTCCTCAGTTCGACATTTCAATGATGGCGTAGGTTCAAGCCTGCCTAAATCTTTGCCGTTCATATATTTTGTTGAATCTCTAAGCAGAAAAAGTTTTTTTGCCATTTCAATAACTTCATCCAACTTTTTGTGAGGGTCATCAGCGTCAACGACATCACGGATAGCATCCACTAAAGCATCCATTCGAGATTTCTGTTGCAAGCTACCAAAGTATGTTCTCAAACTGGAGTTTGGAAACAATTAAAAAAATACCCATATATATTTAAATATAAATTTTGTATTTTATGTCAATTAAGTCAGAATGATGCTATGTTTGTTCTGCTATAAAATCTAAGAAAATATTCAAACTCTTATCATTTTCGGCAGTTGCTAATAATTTATGTTTTTCAAGAAATGGTTGGCTTAATCTATTATAAATTTTATATTTTTTTTGTACTTTTTTTCCTAAGCATTCACTTAATTTATCAAGACAAAGTTCCACTTCAATGATCTCGCAATGATAAGCTAATAACCAACACTCTAAAGAATGTACACAAATACAGAAAATAATTTTATGGGAATTTTGTTGATAAAAACCAGATTTTCCTTGTTCTATTTTTTCAGTTAATTTATCAATTACATTATGTACTAAATCATTTGTGTTTAACTTATTGCCATTTTTATCTTCATGTTTGACATCAAAACTTTTTCGTGGTGATACATCAGTATCAATTTGAATAATTATATTCGTGTGATTCAATACATCATAACGAAATGTTGGCGTTTTTAAATATCTAAATAAATTACTCCAACCTCCATCGTTACTAGCTTGTTTTTGCTTAGTTTTATCAAAAGGTGGTTGTAAATAAATAATATCTTCATCTAAATTTTCATCTTCAAAAAATCCACATAAAATATTTTCAATAGTAATTTGATCGGTAACACCTTCACTAGCTATGGCAAATTTCATATTCTAAAAGTTTTTTGGTAAACCACCAAGATAACCACGTAACATAGCTTCTGATAATTTGGTAGATTCATTTTCATAATATTTTGGTTCACTATCAGCAGTAATACGCTTAACTCTAGTATGACCTTGTTTATTTCTGGAGACTACAAATAACCGTTGCTCATCGTCATTTAAATCTATACCATCTAAAATGGCTGGATTATGTGAGGTTAAAAAAACTTGTTTATCAAACTGTTTAGCTAAATCTGCAATATTTTCAATAAGTTCAGTGCATAATTTAGGATTTAAAGAAGCATCAATATTATCAACGGCAAAAATAGCAGGTGTATCATCAGAGACCATTAAAGCTGCATAAAATAAGATAAATAAAAAACCTTCATTAGTACTTCTTTGATCGAATACAGTTTTTAAAAACCGATCTTGGATAATAACTTTTTCTTCTAATGATTGTTTGGGAATTTCCAGTGAATCAAACCAATTAAATAGTTCTAAAGTTTCTATTATTAGATTTATCTTTTCTTCATCTTGAGCAATAACTTGTAATAATTTTAATAAACCTTCTCCATTAACTCCTAATGGTTCTATTTGGCCTTCTTTGTAAAAGTTTCTTAGCGAAGTATTTTCTGGTGAGTATATTATGAAATCGTTTAACTTTTTATATTGTAAACTTGTCTTAAGCCTTTCTAAAAAAGGTATGTCAATGTTATCTATTATTTCTCTAGTAGTAATAACCTCATATGTATTATTAACCATACGATTTAAGGAAATATCTTTATCATATTTTATTTTAGTTTTAAAATTTAAACATGGTTTAACTTCATTATTGGCAATGCACTCCAAATCTCTTAATTTCCATTTAGAATAAGGTTTATTGTTATTATGTATAATAAAATTTAACCATCTATTGTTGTTGTCTGAAAATAAGTTTATTTTAATTGGTTTCTCAATACTCTCATCATCAAACCTAGAACGTGTTAATTCTGGAGAGGTAATTCTAATTCCACGATTGGCTAAAAATTCATTATCTAATTTATCTGTTTGAGCCGCAGCTACAAATGCAAGTGCTTCTAAAATATTAGTTTTACCAGAACCATTTTCCCCAATAAAAATATTAACCCGGCCAATTTCAATATCTAAATTAAAGATAGATTTATAGTTTTCTATATGGATTTTTTTAATCATTAATTTTTGTTAATACCAATAGTTTGGATAGTTTAAAAAATTATGCTTCAGTGCTTATAACGAAGTAGAGCTTCTTGGCAGTGTATTCCCACAAACTGGAAGAACAATTGATAAGGTGTGATACTGGAGCATCATGAATGAATTCTTACTTTTATTTCGGAAAAATATGTTTCAACCACTGACATAAATTCTGATACATTATACTATATTCATATGACTTACGCATTGACAACTTCTAAAAAATAATATAGTTATAAAATATATTTATATTTATCATAATTTCTGTAAAAATTGAAGTATTAAAATTACAATACCAAGTTGTGTGAAGGATTTATGTAATTTTAAAATATAAATTATATATATATTAAATTTAACTATTTATATAGTAACTTATTGTATTTATCTAGTTCTCACTCGCCTGAGTGGGAATTCAGTCAAGACGCACCAGCATCCCTTAAATCAACATTTGTCTATCAGTAGTTTGTAATTGCCTATCCATTTCTGCAATTCTTATTTTCCTCCTTATATTCTTGAAAACTCTTTGCATTTTCTGCGAAACGCCTATTGCTTTCTTTTTTGGATTCTTGGAACATGCGAGATGTTTCACGAAGACCAAGTAGATACTCTGTTGCTTGCCAAGCTAAATATTTAAAGAAATTAAAAATAGTTTGACAAGAAAAAACACATTTTGTGGAAAAAATCCAAGTTTTTCTGGTTTATTTTTAAACTGTTTTATCTTTTAGAACAAGATTATGCAGGATTTAAGGATAAAATATGATTAAATCAAAAATATATCTGTTTAAAATCCTATCTATCCTTTAGTCCGTCAAATCTTGTTCAATTACCTAACCAGTCAAAATGCACTTCAACTTACAGTTATAATAAATCTAGTTTCAATGGCAAATTTTACATATTATACAATCAAAAAACGCTATTCTGATTCCTAACCATAATGTCCATCAGTTCTTGGGTAAATAAGCATGGAAAAATAAATGTACAAAAACCAGCCAAAAGCTATGCTCCAAAGACCTTGAGAAGTAACTATCCATAA
>JAUCGN010000202.1 GCA_030378125.1 Thiotrichales bacterium HSG1
ATATGAATATATTCTTGTTTTGAATAAAATTCTAATCCAATCGGGATTATTATTATTATGACTATTGCAGAGATGGTAGCATTATTTCCGCTTCCACTCAGTTGCAAGATGTACCTTATGTTAATCAAATATCTGATTTACCAGAGGAAATAAAAAATGAACGGATTGTTCTAATTGGTGATAAGTACATGTATAAAACTAATGTAGTTTATGTTGGGATTGAACTGAATGAAATTAGTGAGCTTGATACTAGCAATTTGACTTATACATTGGATTTTTACTTATGGTTTCGGTTTCAAGGGGATTTAAATACCAAAAATATTGAATTTTTAAATGCAGTTGAACCGATTCAGTTAGAAAACCCAATTGTAGAACAACTTGGAGATCAAACTAACCATTTGTATCATGTACAAGGCAAGTTTAAAAGCCAATTTTTTACTGATTACTATGCCTATCAGCAATATGAACTTGGTATGAGTTTTCGCCATAATGATTTGACTAATAACAATTTAATTTATGTCACCGATATTTTAGGTATGGGAATTACAAGACAATCTTTATTAAATAAAATGCAGCAGGGTCAAATTTTAGCAATGGCTAACGCATGGGAAATCACCAATATTCATTTTTTCCAAGACAATGTACATAAAAGCTCTCTCGGCAGTTTAAAATATTTAAATACACTAGATCAACAGGTTGAATTTTCAAAATTTAATATCTCTTTAACTATAAAAAATAACCAATTTACTTTGCGGGGTAGATTACCTTTTTATACTTCGGTTGAGATGGCTTTTTTTAGTTTTATTATATTATTTATATTGCTCCAAGCTGAAAAAAAATTTATCAACCTTTTCAAATATGTTTGGTCTTTACAGGTTGTTTGTGTATTAGCATTATTACTGGTTGGAGAAATAATACTGTTAGAACTATTGGCATTTGGACAAAATGGTCATTTACGCTATATAATTATTATATTTGACTTGTTATGGTGGATTACCCCAGCATTTTTAGTCAATTTAATCATAAAGAATTTTATCTGGAGACCGCTAGAAAAAAATACAGAACAACCGGTGCCAACCGTAGTAAAAATTTTTATTACTTTCATAGTTTACTTAGTGGCATTTTTTGGGATTGTTGCCTTTGTTTATGATCAGGCATTAACCAGTTTATTGGCTACATCTGGAGTAATCGTTATGATTGTTGGTTTGGCCATTCAAATTAATATTTCTAATATTTTTTCTGGAATCGTCATAAATGTGGAGCGACCATTTCGGGTTAATGACGGAATAAAAATTCAACTTGGCAAAGTCTTTCATGAAGGTAGAGTTGTTGACATAACTTGGCGAACTACTAGGTTATTAACTGATGAAGGTTATGTATTAAGTATCCCTAATAGCGTTGCTTCGGAAGCTGTTATTCATAATTATAATTACACGGAAGAGCTTTGTCAGTCCTCAGTAAATATTCGTATTGACTACGCTCATCCGCCAGAACGAGTGGAAAAAATTCTTTTGGATGCAACTTTATCAACTGATGACGTGTTAAAAAATCCAGTTCCTACCTGTAAGTTTAAAAAATTTATTGATTGGGCAGCCGAATATACGATATTATTTTATGTAAATGATTATGCTAAAAAAGTATCTTGTAATGGTGCAGTATTTAAACGTGTTTGGGTCCATTTAAATCGGGCTGGAATTGTACCACCAGTAGTTCGGCAAGAGGTACAAACTTTTCAGGGTATTAAGTCAAGACGCTTGGATGAAGCAAGTAAACCAATGGCGTTACTACATGAAATAGATATATTTTTACCATTTTCAGAAGAAATTAAGACTTACCTTAGTGAACTGATGCGGAGACACAGATTTGTAGAGGGAGAATCTGTGGTAAAACAAGGAGATGATGGTAATTCTTTATTTGTTATTGTGGAAGGAGTTGTGGTAGTACAAGTAAAACTGGATGATAAAAAAGTTATCGATGTCGCTCGATTAGGGGCTGGAGATTTCTTTGGGGAAATGGCATTATTTACCGGACAAAAGAGAACGGCGACTATTATTACTATGACTGAAACAACATTATTGGAAATAACCAAAGATGACTTTGTTCCATTGATAGCTAAACAGCCAGAAGTGGCTGAATTAATTAGTAAAGTCTTAACTCAACGTAAGATTAGAACTCAATCTAAAGTAGATTCCAAACCTTCAGAAAAAGATTTAATTTACCAAGAAATGTTAGATGGGGTTGGAGATTTTTTTGGATTAGATAATCATCTAAATAGTGAAAAAAATATGTGAGTAGGACTTACGCATTGACAAATCCAAGAAAATATTTTCATCAATAAAATTATGTAATTAAAATAAATTATAGAGGGATTTTCCTGTGAATTTGAGAATCAAGATGCCTAATGCTAGGCATAAAATTTTGAATGAATGTAGATATAACTTCATTAAATAAATTTCTTTGCAGACTATAACAATTGTCAATAAAATAAGTTATACGCAAGTATTGTAAACGTACATAGCTATAAATTGATGCTAAAATGTGATTACATATAGCTGTTTGTCATTAGGTAAGTACACTGCATAATGTTGTTGCTGGTATTTTAACATCGTACAAAATACTTTGACATACCCAAAATCATGTAGCCATACTTCTAAACCATATTCTGGAATATCCAATTCTTGAATCTGTAAATACCTATTTTTTTCAATTGAAACAAAACGGTTACTTCTAAGTGCGAATAGAAAACCTAATTGATAGTTTTTTATCAGTTTAAGGTTGGAAACGCAAATATAACATTTCCCGATTATATAATACGCAAAATTATAAGCAATGTTGAAAGCAATTTCGAGCATCAGAAGGAGTATAGCAAAACCAGTATAAAATATTAACTATTTGTTTATACTAAAATTATACACAATAATTTTATATTGGTTTTGCTATACTCACTCTTTATAACTTTTGTCCTGTACAAAGGAAAATATTAATCGGTTATGTAAAATTTTCCGATGTGTAAAAGATGTTTATCGGGGTAAATATAAAAACTACGGTTTGACATGGTGACCAGTTGCTACTCTTATCAATTTGAGGTGTAATCCTACCTAGGGAAGATGCCTATTAATTTTAATTCCTTTCTAATTTGTGATATTATGAGACTTATGTATTGATAATATTAGTGTAATTACACTCTTTCAATCAAAAATGGTGATATTCAAATTATGTTTTTTTTTAAAATTCATTACATTACATTAAGTTTTTTATTATTATCCTCAATAGTTTTTGCATTTGAGTCATTTACTATCGAAGATATTCGTTTGGAAGGGTTACGCCGAATTTCAGCTGGGACAGTGTTCAACTATTTGTCAGTCAAAGTTGGTGATCGTTTTTCTGACCAAGATACTGGTGATGCAATTTCTGAAATATATAAGACAGGTCTGTTTGAAGATGTTCGGATAGAAAGAGATGGTAATGTTCTTGTAATTAGGATGGAAGAGCGGCCGGCCATTTATGAAGTAGATTTTGTTGGCAACGAAGAGATTGAAACTGAAAAGTTGACTCAAGCATTAAAAAGGATTGGTTTTGCTAGAGGTCGAGTTTTTAACCGTTCTGTTTTGGAAAAAGTAG
>JAUCGN010000203.1 GCA_030378125.1 Thiotrichales bacterium HSG1
TAGCTTTAGTCGTACCCGGTTCTTGGTTGGTAAAAGCACAGGCTGAACAAGAAGGTTTAGATAAAATTTTTACTCAAGCTGGATTTGAATGGCGATATCCCGGTTGCTCAATGTGTTTGGCTATGAATTCGGATCGGTTGGAAGCTGGAGAACGTTGTGCCTCCACTTCTAATCGTAATTTTGAAGGTCGACAAGGTCAAGGTGGGCGTACCCATTTAGTCAGCCCGGCTATGGCAGCTGCGGCTGCAATTGCTGGACATTTTGTAGATGTTAGCCAAAAATAAGGTTATATGTTTATCATCCTAATGAAAAGTAGCAATTTCTAGGAAGAACTTTCCAGAAAAAGATTTACACAGTTTTTAAAATTAGTAATTGTAATCCTAAACTAAGTAGTGGTAAACCTAGTAGGTTTTTTGAGGTCATCACTACCTATTAGGATTACCCCCTTTCTATTACATCTGTGAACATATGTCCATCTTTCTAAATTGGATACTTCACATCACTTCCCAATAATGGTATACAGTTCGCCACCTTCAAAAGTTGAATTTATGAATTCATGGCATATAGCACCAAAGGCTGATCAGTAAACTTATTCTCTCAATCAGAAACTGTATTGTATATTAAAGATTCATTGCTTTCAGCCCCATTCGCTATGTACACAAACTTGCAACCTTATTTAACGAAGTCTTGGGGAAATACTTTATCGGTAGATGATTTGGATGCTTAAATATTGACAAATAAATTTTGTTTATGTTAGTGTGTCATCAGATATTTAGACTGACTTTTAGAACTAATGAGTCTGAATTTTTTGAATTTAAAAATTATTTTGAACTTAAAAAAGGTGAATGAAAGATGTCACAAATTAAAATTATTATCTTAGGAATTATGTTAAGTAGCTTTGCTGTAAATGCTGCTGTTACTGATACGGAATGGAAAGTTGGAACTGAATGCTTAGAGGCAAATGGATTGCCACCACATAAATTGTTATGTATGGCAGTTGACAAAAAGAGCTTAAAATCTATCATGCGAGCTGGCTTTGTGATAGGTACTAAAACTAGGCAGACTTGGTGTAGTTTGATTGATAATTTGGGACTTCGTTCTTCAGCAAAAGATGCTCGTGGAAAAGAGGGTATGGCGGAATGTGACGCTAATGATAATTATAAGAATGCTTTTAGTCGTGGTGGTGAAGTTGTAGGTTGCATGACAGAAAAAGTGTTTGCAGATTATGAGCAATGGGGATTGTTAGCTACTCATATGTATTACTGTGAAGAATTAGGTAGTAGTGGTGATTGTGTTGCAGCAGTCGAGATCGCAAAAAATCTTAGAGGTAAAGAACCAGATTGTAAATTGACTGGTAGTTTATGGAAATGGTCACAGAAATTGGATTATGTGAGAACCTCACTTGATTCCGTTTATAATAAGAATTGCAATGTAAAACCAACAAGTATGTTGTCTTATTGTGAAACGGTACTGAAAGATAAAAATAAGTGCAAATCATTGTATTCAAAGTAATAATAACTCACTAACTTCTGGGAAAACTAATTTATGAAACATATTTTGATTAGCCTAATGATAATGCTTTCTATGACAATGGTTCAAGCAGCAACAATTTGTGATGCTAAAATAGCCTTAGCTGATGCTAGGTTAAACTTGATGATGATGGTAATGTCAACTGATAAAGTTGAGCAGGATGCTTTGAGAGTAGAAATTAACACAGCAAGTACTAATCTTGATGGTGCTGTGGGGGCTATGCTCAAGGATGAGAATAAAACTGATGATGTCCAACTGAATAGTTTTAATGAAACTTGGACTGCATTTAGAAATACTCGTGAAACTGAAATTATTCCAGCAGTTTATGCGGGTGATAACGATAAAGCTATAGCAATTGCAACAGGTGTTCAAGCTGAGCGTATGGCTGCTATGGATGGTGTGATTCAGGCTCTCAATGGAGATAACTGTAGTTATGAGTAGTGGTATTTAGTTTATATTAGTTTGGAAGTACGGAGAGGGCGGGATTCGAACCCGCGCACCCAGTTAAGGATCAACCGATTTCGAGTCGGTGCCGTTATGACCGCTTCGGTACCTCTCCATAATTTCATTATTATATAATATTTAAGTAAAAAAACAAGTATGATCGAAATACTATTAATCATGATGTTGAATGTGGTTCCAACATTTCCACGTCAATTACATGATAATGTCGGTTATACTGTAACTATAACCAGTCAACCACAGCGTATAGTTTCACTAACTTTGGCCACTGACGAAATACTGTTAGCCATATGTCCTCCTAAACGTATTGCCGCAATTAGTAATATGTCCACTGATAGCAATTATAGTAACATTATTGCTCAATCGAATAAAATTCCTAACAAAACAACTACTAATGTTGAACATATTTTAAATTTTAAACCCGATTTGGTTTTCGTTGCCAGTTATAGCCAATCAGAAATGATTGAATTATTACAAAAAACCAATACATCTGTATTTCGTTTTAGCAATTTTAACAGCATTGCAGATATAAAAAAAAATATCAGAACCGTAGGTTTTGCTATTGGGGAAGATAAAAAGGCTGCTACTATTGTGGCTCAAATGGAACATGATATTAAAGCTATCCAAAATAACATCCCAATTAATAAAAAAACACCACGCATTATGTCGTATAGCCTTGGTAATTATACTGCGGGTAGTGATACTACCTTTGATGATATGACTAAATTAGTTGGTGCAGTAAATATTGTTGCAGAACAAGGTATTAAACAGCACATAAAAGTTAGTAATGAATATATTCTGGCTTGGCGACCTAAGTTTATCATTTCTCATGCTCGTAAAAACAGATTTAAGATAACCAAACAACAAATGCTAGCTAATCCAGCTATTGCAGCCAGTAAAGCAAAAATTATTATCATTGAAAACCGCCATTTTTTATCAGTATCTCAATATATTGTCATTGGAATTAAAACTTTGGCTAAGGAATTATATAAGGACTGAAACATAATTTTTGTATATTTTAAGATTTAGGTAGTGTGTTTGACCTATTTTTGAATTTATAAATATGATTAAATATCAGTGTATTATACAAAATTACAAAGGATTGTAATCAATTGAGATTTTTGCAAAACTCCTTATCACGGCTTTGCCTTCTAGTATTATTCACCCGTTTGTGACTAAACAGCTTGTTGACCTATATTCAAAAATATAAAGTTATTAATGTAGAGTGAACAATTATCTATAGTAATTCTCATACATTGCATCATCTTATGCTACAATAATAATCAAATAATCGCAAAAAAGACTTTCAAAAACACTGACCAAGAATTAAAAAATATGAATATAGAATTTGCTATCGAAGACATAGAAAGTCAACCGTTACATAAGTTTACTGAACAAGCCTATCTTGATTATGCCATGTATGTCATTTTAGATAGAGCTTTGCCCCATATTGGAGATGGTTTAAAACCAGTGCAACGGCGAATTATCTATTCCATGTCAGAATTAGGCTTAAAAGCTGGTAGCAAATACAAAAAATCGGCTCGCACTGTGGGCAGCGTGTTAGGAATGTTTCATCCTCACGGTGATATGGCTTGTTATGAAGCTAT
>JAUCGN010000204.1 GCA_030378125.1 Thiotrichales bacterium HSG1
ATAATTCCACTACCATATTGCTCACCAATTTTAATATTATCATTGGGTTCCATAGCCATTAAAGCAAAATTTTCTGGCAAAATTATTAATTTGGCTTCCATATTTACTGCGTCATTAATAAGTTTGCTAACAAGCCGTAAATTTTCGGTTACGTCAGAACCAGAAGTCATTTGTATAGCGGCAACATGAGACATATAATTATTAATTATCTCGTTCTCACATTATGTGTAGGAATATCCATGAAGGTATTTTAGCAATATGATAAAAATCTATGCTAAAGTATACCATAAACTTTGTAGTTGAAATTAACTACATCATGGTGATATGAGATATAAAACAAAATTTCAATATGTAGATGAACTTAACTTGGTTCAAAATTTTGGAATCAAAAAAATCATTAAATAATCAGGAAGTTTTAAACAAAAATGGATTCAAAAACTATTGAACCTAACCATTACTTTATTTAAAGGCTATTAATAATCAAAATAACATATTGAATGTAAAATATCCAAAGGTACAATATAATAATTGATTTTTCAATAAGAGTGTCCTTATGAGATAATACCAAAAAAAAGTAGTATTACCAACCATTGACACAAACTTGCTTAAAAAAATATAATATTATTATTAAACAAAATATTTGATAACTTAATGAAAAAAAATCAGTTATGAAAAAACTATTATGTAAAGTTAGCCCATTAATAATGTTATTTGAAATGAATTAATTTCTAACAGAATTTTTAGTTGGAGTAGATTCGTTGGAAGCTATTGCTTATTGTATTGCTTCGTAGTTTTGATATACTATGTTCTTCATTCATATCTTGTACTCTCTTCTTATTTTCTAGCGATTAAGGGTAGTGTCAGCTATTTTATTTGATAACCAGAGAAATAAGAATATACCCATTTAGTTACATACAGGTTTTACTATGAAAAGATTTTGTTTATTGTTTTTATTTACAACTTTAATGACCTATGCTTTAGCAGATGAACCAACATTTGAGCGTTGGAAGTTCGTTCAAGCATTAGATGCACTTAATGAGCATGATACAGAAACATTTCAACAACTTACCACTGAATTACAAAACTATCCACTTTATCACTACTTGCGTTATAAGGAAATAACAGCTAATTTCAAACAAGTTTCTGCTACTGAAATCCAAACTTTCATTCGCCGCTATGGAAATAGTTATTTTGGTAAAAAATTACGGGAGAATTGGTTATTTCGATTGGCCAAACAGAACGACTGGGAAAATTTTTTAAGATTTTATAAACACACTAAATCAGTTAAATTACAATGCTACAACTTACATGCACAGTTGGTTACTGGCAGAAAAATTAACCTACAAACTGCTAAAGAGCTATGGTTAGTCGACCATTCACAACCCAAAGCTTGTAACTTTATATTTGCTCATTTATATCGCAACTCCTTAATCCCCGAACCTATGATATGGCAACGTATCGAATTAGCAGCTAAAAAAAGAAGATTTAAGCTGATTAATTCTATTGCTAAAAATTTATTCTCTGAAAATTGGGTACAACTGTTGAACAAAATGCATAAAAAACCCAATAGTACTTTAGCTAATTTTGCTGAACCAGATTCTAACCAAGCTCGCAAAATTATTTTATATGGTGTCAGACAATTAGCCAAAAAACATTTTATTAAAGCTAAAAAACATTGGCTATTATTACAATCCAAATACAATTTTTCAGCGATTCATATTGGAGAATTAGAACGTGATATTGCGATTGCTAGTATCGGTCAAACTCCCAAAGCTTTTGCTTTACTGACGGCTATAAATAAAGAATATCTTAATGAAAAAGCCAGTATGGCCAGAATTAAACTTGCTATGCAACGGCAAGATTGGACCGCATTGGCTGATTTTATAACTGAATTACCTGAAAAACAACAGCAAACTTTGAAATGGCGTTACTGGTTGGCCAGAGCTTTAGAAAAAACCAACAAGTTGCAACAAGCAAATAAAATCTACAGAGAACTTGCTAAACAACGTGATTATTATGGATTTTTAGCCGCAGATCACCTTGGAACTGAACATAAAATGCAACATAAATCAATCATATTGACGCAATCCCAAAAGAATAAGTTAATGCAAAATCTAAGTATTGCTGGGGCTTATGAATTTTATCGTCTTAGCCAAACCCATGGAGAGACCTTTCTTATTGAAGCTAGGCGAGAATGGAATTATGCTATGAACCTACTGGATAAAAATACTAAAGCTATTGCAGCAGCCCTTATTAGTGAATGGGGATGGCACCATCAAGCTATAGTAACAGTTGCTCAGGCTGGTCACTATGATGATTTGGATATCCGGTTTCCTTTGTTATTTTATCCAGAATTAAAAATTGCTTCTGAGGAACAAGATGTTTATTTACCTTGGATTTATGGTGTAGTTAGGCAAGAAAGTGCTTTTAAAACTACAGCTCGTTCACGGGCTGGTGCTTTGGGTTTAATGCAATTGATGCCGGCAACTGGAAGATTGGTAGCAAAACAAATTGGTATCAAGCTGAAAAATCGCCGAAATATTTTGGATATTGGAGTTAATGTTAGTTTAGGTGCTGGTTATTTGCGTAAGATGTTAGACAAGTTTGATGGAAACTATATTTTAGCAAGTGCAGCTTATAATGCTGGACCTGGTCGAGCTAAACGTTGGGCCAATAAGAATGGTTGTATTCCTGCTGATGTATGGGTAGAATTAATCCCATTTAGAGAAACTCGTAAATATGTGAGTCGAGTTTTGTTTTATACCAGTGTGTATGAAAATAAATTGGGAAAGTCATCTCCTCTGAAGTTAAAAACCCCTGGTAAAAATTGCAATTAGGATAGTTTAAAAAATGACTTTAGTATAAATTATAAAAAATATTTATTTTAAAGATCAGTAAATTAAATGATAGTTCTGAACAAAGCAATGTTGTATAAAATTAAACAATACTAACATTACAGTGATGAATGAAAAAGTCCATACCCAAATAGCTCCAACATGGTTTGAGAGCTTTTTGGAAAGAGTTTTCCGAACTAACTCTCATCCATGTATCAGTACCATAACCAATTCCAGCAGTGTATTTATTTGGTTTGAGTGGAGTCAATAATATATTATAGTAACATTCCTATATTTATACACCATAAAAACAATCTATATTAAGGAAGATATACTCTATAGTCTCGATAACCGAATCAAATTTATGACGAAACCGCTTAATGTAACGTTTTAATGAAGCACAAGTATGTTCAATTGGATTAAATTCTGGTGAATATGGCGGTAAAAATAATAACAAACATCCTGATTTCTCTATTAATAATTCAGTTTCAATTGATTTGTGAAAAATTATCCATTATAATTATTTGCCCTGGTTCTAACGCTGGCAACCTCTTCTAAATAAATATTAAACAAATCAGTATTCATACTTCCCTCATAAAGGAATGGAGCCATAACGTTCATTAAGTGCCGCAATAATATTTATATTTTTCTCACGTTTACCCTTACGACATCCAAATATTTTTTCTCCTTTGGGTGACCAACCACAATCTCGAATTATATTGGGTTTGATTCCACTCTCATCAATATATACTAGTT
>JAUCGN010000205.1 GCA_030378125.1 Thiotrichales bacterium HSG1
ATTGGTTTGCCTCTGATATAAACGGTTGATGTTGAAATTTCAACCGGAACTTCAACTCCATCAGAACGAATTACTACATATTCCATCAGAGCGACTTGTTCATTTTGAGTTAACTTACCATATCTAAAAGATACTTCTTCAGTAATTTTGTCCAACAATGCAGGATGTAATTCAAACTGGTTAAGACCAATAATTTCTTCATAGGATTTAAGTAATAGTTTAGAGGCTGCAGGATTGGCATCAATTATTTTATCGGATTTCTTATTAATTAAAAAAATCGCATCCGGAGCACATTCAAATAAAGAGCGGAAACGTTCTTCACTTTCTTGCAATGCTTGTTGAGATTGCTTACGTTCAGTTATATCTTCAGCTACTTTAATAAAGTTGGTAATTTTATTATTGGTATTTTTGATAGTTGAAATAGAAGCTGATTCCCAATATAAGGTCCCATCCTTTTTTTGGTTATGAAACTCACCTCGCCATTCCCTATTATTCAAAATGTTATCCCACATATTGTTATAAAATTCTTTATTGTGTAACCCTGATTTAAGGATATGCGGATTATGTCCCATTACCTCTTCAGAACTGTAACCAGTAATTTGGGTAAATTTAGGGTTTACATATTCAATATTACCTTTAACATCAACTATTACGGTACTGCTTGGGATTTGTTCTATAACGATAGATAATTTTTTAAATTGTTCTTCAATCTTCTGGCGGGTTTCAATTTCGGACTGTAGCTGTTTTTTTAAACATTTTAATTCATTTGTGCGTTGTTTTAACTGTAATAATTTCATCCAAAAAAACAATATCCATAATATAAATAATAACCAATATATTGAAGAAGGTGGTAAGGTAAGTGAGTTCATATTTTTGTGTGAATATTCTTTGTACTGGATAAAGTCAAGTAAGCTTTTTGAAAGATAAATGTTAAAAAATATGAAAACAAGTGTTCATAAGACTCCATGTTAAATAAACTAATACAAAGATTAATACCTTCGCCAATGCCAAAATTTGTTGTTTCGGAAATGAGGTGCGATTTCCCGAAATCCAAGTGACATAATAGTTTCGGGAAATCCGCTTCATTCCATTCCCGAAACAACCATAAAATTGTAGAAGATATTGAAAAACATTGATATTTAGTAACATGTAAGCCTTACAATTTTGAAAGATGCATGGATACGGCATTTTCAAATATTTGTCCACGATGTTCATAATTGGTAAACATATCAAAACTTGCACAAGCTGGGGATAATAACACTGCATCACCTGAATTTGCTAAAGTTATTGCTTGTTGTACAGCATCATCCATGCCATTAGCATAGTATGTTGGTACAGATAAAACTTTAGCCAATAATGGAGCATCCTTACCAATAAGTACCACAGCATTACAATGTTTAGCTACCACATCTCTTAATGGTGTAAAATCAGCACCTTTCCCATCTCCACCAGCAATTAAAACAGATTTTCTTGTCAATCCTTGAATTGCTGCAATTGTGGCCCCCACATTAGTACCTTTAGAATCATTAAAAAAATCAATTCCTTGCTTATTTCCCACCCAAGCACAACGATGTTCTAAACCTTTAAAAGTTTTAAGTGTATTCAACATTGCAGTCATAGGTAAATTAATTGCCTGTCCTAATGCAAGTGCTGCCAGAGCATTGGCTTGCATAATACTGCCTTGTAAATGCATAGCTGTCACCGGAAGTAAGGGAATTAATTTATTATCTTCCATTTTTGCCAAATATAACTCGTTATTGTATTTATGTACTCTGAAATCACCCTTATTTGCTTGCAAACTGAAACTTAAATGTGCATTTTTAGTAGCATAAGGATCATCAGCATTTTTGATAAATTTTCCATCACCTTGATAAATAGAATGTTTAGTTGTAATATATTCACTTAAATTAGCATAACGATCCATGTGGTCGGCACTGATATTTAGTACCACAGAAGCAATTGGATTCAACGAGTAGGTAGTTTCTAACTGAAAACTAGATAACTCCAATATATACAATTTGGGAGTGGGATTAACCAATAATTCTATAGCTGGCGTTCCTAAATTACCTCCAACCTGAACTTCCCAACCAGCTTGTTGCACCATTTCTCCTAACAAAGTAGTTACGGTACTTTTACCATTAGAACCGGTGATAGCAACCACTGGAGCATTAACATAATTAGCAAATAATTCAATTTCACTGATTACTTGAATTCCAATTTCTAACGCTTTTGTGAGGGCTGGTTGTTGTCTTGACAATCCGGGACTAATTATGATTTTACTGGCTTGGCATAGTTTTTCACTGTCAAATTTGCCAGTAATATATTGTATTTTTGGAAATTTTTGTTGTAATGTAGATAAACCGGGTGGAGAATCACGGTCATCCATGATAATAACTGGAATATGTCGTTTAATTAAAAAGTCTGCACAGGCAAGACCGGTCTTACCCATTCCCATTATCACTATTGGTTTACATACCTGAGAATTTTTTTTAGGCATAAATTATAAAAAAATATTTACTTAAAACTGAACAAATACCCGTTAAAGACTGTTGAATTCGAGTAACAAGCTAAAGTTGGCAATTAAGGAATAAGCCATATAAAATATGAGCTTTAAATATTAAAATCATCATCATTGTGAGATTGTTTTTCAATATAATTTTTTATTACTTCATCCGTAACGTTGCCATTACTACGAACAAAATAATCTCTAGTTCAAAAATGCCTTCCCCAATATACTTTTTTTCAATTGATAAATTGGCTGCATGTGAACCATGTCTATACTCTTTCATTATCACAGTATAACATGCTAAAGCTACCATCTAAAAATGGGGAGGGAACCTTTCCAAAAGGATATATATAATTATATGATTAATATATGAAAAGACCTATAGTTGTAGTACAATAATATTAAACTCATTCCCAACGGCCTCGTCTCATTGGGAATGCAGTCAATACTAGTTGATCTAATATTGTTACAATAACAAGTATTTATTAAAATGTCGGGAAACGCTATATCTCATTACACCAAGAATAAGCCAACCCGACCTTTATTCCTTATTCTATTACGAAATTTAACGGCTCTAAACCATTAAACACTACAGTTCCATTTTCTAACCGATAACCAACATATACGGTAAAATCTCCAGTTAATGGCAACTCACCTTCAAATACAAAAACATTAGCTATTTCAGGTAACAAGGGATGGTACTGAGCCATTAATAAATTATCGATATGCCCTTTCCAAACTTGCCAAATTTTGTGACCACGATGGTATGAAATAGTTTCATTCTGTGGATTAGTATACATGGCCACTAACAAAATTTCTGCTGCTTTACCAATATCTTGTGGGTCTACATAAATTTGTGCAATAATTCTTATGTTTTGCTGCTGTTCCAGTTTACGTTTAACCAAATGTTCAACATTGTTTAATTTGCTGATGAAGCAAGAATCACTATTTACATACAATCCAGCAGAATTTATTGCCATTGCATTTGGTTTAGCACATACTACAACTGGTTGAACTGATGGTGAAATTGGTTGTGTTGGCTGAACTTCAGTATTTATCTGGTCAGATATCACCACG
>JAUCGN010000021.1 GCA_030378125.1 Thiotrichales bacterium HSG1
TATTGATCGTCATATTTTGATTGAACCGATTGAACCTATTCAAGTACAATCAGTTGAGCTAAACTTAGAAAAATTGTTACAAATTGTTTTCACAAATCAACCTAATTACCTGCAAACATTGTTATCTCACAAAAATGCTCAAACCAACTTATTATTAGCCAAAAATGACCAGTTATGGGAGCTAGATGTTCAAGCTAGATATAATATCACTGGTAGCAGTGACTCTTGGATTGAAGCTCAAGAAAGAACTGGCCGTTTGGGAGATGGTGATTATTCAGTTGGTCTATCTCTGAGAATACCATTTGGAGATTATAGTTTGGAACAAGGTGTGGTCAATGCCAAAGTTGCATTGCGTAAATCTGAAATTGACTTGCAAGAATTAAAAGAAAATATTGAAATTAATCTACAAGATTCAATCCGTAACATAAATATGCAATGGGAACAGGTAAAATTAGCTCAAAGAGCAAAAAAATTATCTCAACAACAGTTAGAAATTGCTATGGAAAAACATAAAACTGGTCGTGCGAGTAATTTTGAAGTAGTATCTTTACAAAATTCTTTGGTAAGTGCTGAAAACAGTGAAATCAACACTAAGGTCGATTATTTAAATGCTTTAACAAATTTAGACATGATGTTAGGAGTAACCTTAGAACGTTGGAAAATTAATATAGAAACTGTGAGAAAGGTGACTTTGCCATGAATGATGCTCCAAAAGATATTTTAGACAAATACCATCAACTGCAAACTTCCTATTATCAACTTGAAGACGATAAGTTAGCTTTAGAAAACCAATTAAAACAAATTAAACAAAGACGTAAATTAATATTCATTTTCTTAACAATATTGAGTTTAACTAGTGGTGGGTATTTTTGGTATACAGAACTGACCAGCTATGTTTTAAGTTTTTGGGAAATACAAAAAACAGAGGAAGCAGTTCCAGAAGATATTATTATTGTTAAACAACAGACTATCCAAAATAAATTACCTCTTACTGGTAAAATAGAACCACTTGCTCAAATGGAGGTACTTAGTCCATTAGAAGGCATGGTACAGGAAAAATATTTTCAATATGGCGAATTGACTAAAAAAGGTAAAGTGCTGTTAGTTATTGATACTACTAAAGAAAAAGTTAAATATCGTACTGCACATGCAGCCTATCTTAAATTAGAAAAAAAAGTAAATGAACTTAAAAATTGGCAAAATAGTCCAGAAGTTGCTAGTGCTAAACGTAATTTGACCATAGGTAAATATGGTTTACAAACCACCCAACGGAAATTAGCAGAAATTCGTCGTTTACTGAAGAAAGGTATTGTTGCAGCTTCAGAGTTAGAAGAGTTAGAAGAAGGCTATCGTACCCAAAAATTAAATTATCAATCGATTCAAGAACAACTAGAAATTGTATTAAAAGAAGGTAGTGCAGAAAACTTACGTATAGTTGAACTCAATAAGAAAAATGCCAAGTTTAAAATGGAAGAGATGAAAACTCGCATTAAAAATTCGCAGGTAGTTAGCCCAATTGACGGCGTGGTATTATTGCCAATTAACGTCAAAGAAAACGAGCCTACAGAAATCCAACACGGTAGTTTTGTCAAGCAGGACCAAGTGTTATTTATGATAGCAAATTTACAAGGTTTCACTATTAAATCTAAAGTAGATGAAATTGATATTCTAAAATTAAAAACAGGCCAGAAGGTTAGCATTACCGGCGATGCTTTCAAGGACATTACATTGGAAGGTACTATTAAACACATTTCATCACAAGCAGATACCAAAGATATGCAAGAAGGTATGCCTTCTAGTTTTGCGGTGACTATTGCAGTATCTAAATTAACCAAAGAACAGAAAAAACGGCTTTTATTGGGTATGTCAACTAATATGGAAGTATTGCTATCTGAAAAAAATAACGCTTTAGTCGTACCATTTGAAGCCATAACTATTGATGAAGAGGAACAGGCTTGGGTAATGAAATTAGATGCTAATGGCAAACCTCAAAAAACTAAAGTAAAACTCGGTACGACAACTATAGAAACAATAGAAATTTTAGAAGGGGTGCAAGTTGGAGACAAGTTGTTTCCTGAACCATCACCAACTGAAGATAATACTTGAAATATTAACTTTTAACTTCATACTCAAACCAGTATTTTGATACAGTGAACCAGAGGGAAGAATTTTGAAACCGGCAGCTTTATTAGCCTTAGCAGATGGAAGTTTGTTTTATGGGGACTCCATTGGTATTGATGGACAGTGTTGTGGTGAAGTAGTATTTAACACTTCCATGACTGGCTACCAAGAAATCCTAACCGATCCATCATATTGTCGCCAAATAGTGACTTTAACTTATCCTCATATCGGTAATGTAGGCATAAATATTGAAGATGAGGAAAGCTCACAAGTATTTGTTACTGGTTTAATAATCCGAGATTTACCCTTGTTGGAAAGCAACTGGCGAACTGAACTATCCTTAACAGATTATTTAAAGAAACATAAAATAGTTGGCATAGCCGGAATTGATACCCGCCGTTTGACTAGAATTTTACGGAAAAAAGGGGTTCAAAGCGGTTGTTTGGTTACTGGTGAAAAAATTGAGGTGGAAGCGGCCATTCAAGCTGCAAAAAACTTCTCAGGATTGCAAGGTATTGATTTAGCCAAAGAAGTATCAGTCCAACGGTCATATGAATGGCAAGAGGGTGTATGGTCTATGGATGAAACCAATGTACCAACTGCACAGTGGCGAGTAGTAGCTTATGATTTTGGGGTAAAACGCAATATTCTACGTTTATTAGTAGATAGAGGTTGCAATGTAACAGTTGTTCCTGCACAAACCCCTGCTAGTGAGGTCTTGAAACTTAAACCAGACGGAGTTTTTCTGTCTAATGGTCCCGGCGATCCAGAACCTTGTGATTATGCAGTTGCAGCGATCAAAACCATTCTTAACCAAGGAATTCCAATGTTTGGAATCTGTTTAGGCCACCAATTGTTAGGTTTAGCTTGTGGGGCCAAAACGGTTAAAATGAAATTTGGTCACCATGGTGCAAACCATCCAGTGCAAGAAATTGACTCTGGCAAAGTAATGATTACTAGTCAAAATCATGGTTTTGCCCTTGATGAAAAAAGTTTGCCAGACAGCTTACAAGCTACTCATCATTCCCTATTTGACGGTTCCTTGCAAGGTATTCGTCATCTTGGCAAACCGGCATTTAGTTTCCAAGGTCATCCGGAGGCCAGTCCAGGCCCACATGATGTAGCGAATTTATTTGACCAATTTATTGATTTAATGAAGAATAACTCATGAACGAATTTTTTCATATGGGCGGTTATGCCTTCTATGTATGGACTAGTTATGGTATGACTTTTCTAGTTTTAGCCATAAACTTAATAATTCCATTTAATCGAGAACGTAATATATTGCGTACTTTAAAACGTAAATCGAGGAGAGATAAACGTGGGCGTAATTCGAGTTAGCAAAAAACATAAAAAACGTTTGGCTATTCTATTAGTCATATTGGTTGGAGTAGGAATTACGGTAGCCTTAGCTTTGACAGCTTTTAATGAAAACATGTTATATTTTTTTAGCCCAACCCAAATTTTAGCTGGTGAAGCTCCCCAAAATCGAGTAATAAGAGTTGGTGGTTTGGTTAGTAATGGTAGTGTTAAACGTGCCACAGATAGTTTAAAAATTAACTTTGATGTTAATGATCATGTGAATACCGTAGCGGTTCAATATACTGGAATTTTACCAGATTTATTTCGAGAGGGACAAGGTATTGTGGCGATTGGTAAAATGCAACCGGATGGTAGTTTTTTGGCTGATGAGGTGTTAGCTAAACATGATGAAAATTACATGCCACCAGAAGTTGCCGATGCTTTAAAAGAGGCTAAGAATAAAGAGTAGATACAAGAATATCACAATTCCCAACGTGGACGTTGGGAACTAGATTAACACCTACATATTGCAGGACTACACAAAATTTAAATTGTACCTTATTTAACCTGATTAATTTGTTCAACAATCTGCTCAGATGTATAAGGTTTTTGTACTAATCCCTTACCACCAGTCATTTCAGCCCATACACGGTCAGCCTTTTGACCTTTACTTGTAACAAAAATAATTGGAATATTTTTGGTTGCATCATTATGGGTTAATTCTCTACAAGCTTGATAACCATCCATATGTTCCATGATTACATCCATAAAAATTAAATCTGGTTTTTCAGATGCAGCTTTCTTTATAGCCTCATCTCCAGAAGATGCTGTAATTACTTCATAACCTGCATCAGAAATGATATTTTGGATATTTATCAAATCAACTTTTGAATCGTCAACAGCAAGAATTTTGTTTATTACCATTTAAACCTCTTAAGATTAATTTATGTTTTTATATATTTATAAGGCTATAGTATAATACTTTGGGAAATGAGTCGATAAATCCCTACATGATAGAATTTTTTGAAGAAAAATACAAGGTCTTTGTTAACTCATAAGTTTGACATGCTTATTTCTGTTAAAAATTCTAAATTTAATGTTTTAAATTATCATGTTAAAATATAAGTACGTATTCCTAGATTATAGATGTCCAAATAAACTTTAGCCAAAATCTTTAGACTTCCTTAAATCTGATTTTTCTGATCGTCGGAATAATAAAAGCATAAATCGTGCTATAAATATTTATAATATAATTGTATATTGATATTAAATTTATTTTGTGGATTCCGCAAATTTGAGTAGCTACAACCCATTCGGTGGCGGCTGGTGGGGATTTGTTAGATGTTCACGGATAAACAAATACCTCATCATCTTGATACACCATTCATTGATAACATTGTTTTTGCTATAATTGACAGTTGATAATATATTTGTATAGTACTGGACTTAAATAGGTTAAAACAGTTATAATTTCCATTGATGGTTGTTTTTTTATTGGTCATTTGGAAATTCAATTTTAACACAATCACCTTTATGCCAATTTAAATGATATAATTCTTCTTTGAATGGGTTGCTTTTTGCCTTTGAGATAAGATAATTCGTCATAAACCATTGTTTAATTCACTCAACACTCTGTCCCGTACAAAATAGATTTAAATTATGGGCAACATCCAAAAAATCCTTTTGTTAGTATCACTAAACGCTATGGCAGTTTCATCAGTATTTTTGCATGAGCAGTCGCTTGATACTGAACAAGCAGATTCTAAAATTGATTGGAAAATTCCATTAATCCCACAACGTAAGTTTGATAACAATAAATTGACTTTATGGGGAAATATTTCATCTCAACAACAGACAACTGGTAGCAGTAGTAATCGTAAAAGTCGTGGTCGTAATAGTAAAGATAAGTTAAATTTGGTCGCTATTATTAAACAAGGTAAACAAAATTATGTATTATTTACCAACAAAAAAAAGGAAGTTAATAAATATAATATTGGGGATTTGCTGCCTAACAACACTAAATTATTGAAAATAAAAAGTGATTTTGTGGAAGTTATGCGAGATGATGAGGTTGAATTAATGCACTTATATCCTCAAAAAAAATGAATATAAATTTCAATATTTATAACTTTATAACAACTAAAAATATAATTATTTCAATACATTATATATAATTAATACTTATTAATAAATCGGTCTATATGCTTGAAGAACGTGGAATTATAACTTCTATTAATGGACAATCTATAACTGTGCGGACAAGGCGTAGTAATAGTTGTGGTGACTGTACTGCCAATTGTGGAACTGGTAGTTTAGCGAATATATTGGGAAAAAAATATACTGAAGTTACTGGTGTTAAATATGCTGGGGCTAAAGTTGGTGATACAGTGATAATAGGTTTAAATGAACAGTCTTTACTAAAAGGTGCATTAATTTTATACTTATTACCACTGTTAATGATGTTTGTAACTGCTATTAGTTGTAAAATGTTATGTCAATCAGAGTTATTAACTGCATTTGCTGGGTTATTTGGATTAATGTTAGGATTATTTATAGCAAAATTGTTAACTGGCAAAATGTCTAAAAATATCCGTTATCAACCAACAATAATCGCCCCACCCAAACATTCGTCACCTTGATAAAATACCATAGATTGACCGGGAGTAACTGCTCTTTGTGGTTGAGTAAATTTAATTTGAAAAGTATCTGTTTCCAAAGGGTTTATTGTACATGCTTGTTCTATTTGACGATAACGGGTTTTGGCATGACAGAGTAGAGGCATTTGTGGAGTTTTACCAGATATCCAGTGGCTCTGGTTTACCAAGATATTATTGCTGAATAATAGCGGATGGTTATGGCCTTGAGCTACTATCAAACGATTATTTGGCATATCCTTAGCTACCACATACCAAGGCTCGCCACTTTTATTCTTTTGTCCACCAATATTTAAGTTCTTTCTTTGTCCCAGAGTGTAGAACATTAAACCATCATGTTGTCCTAAACACTCTCCTTCTGGAGTTTCAATTGAACCAGATTGAGGAGTTAGAAAACGTTGTAAGAATTCTTTAAATGGACGTTCTCCAATGAAACAAATTCCAGTGCTGTCTTTTTTGGTTTTGGTGGCTAGGTTGGCTTGATTGGCTAGTTTACGCACTGCTAGTTTAGGCAAATTTCCTAAAGGAAAGTGGCTTTTGGCTAGTTGAGATTGATTTAACATGTATAAAAAATAACTTTGATCCTTTGTTGAATCAATACCTTTTAACAGTTTATAATAACCATCAACTTGAGTTTTTCGTACATAATGGCCAGTTGCAATTGCATCTCCACCTTGAGCTAAAGCATGTTGCAAAAAGACTTTAAATTTAATTTCTCGATTGCATAACACATCCGGATTGGGAGTACGACCAGCCCGATATTCTTGCAAACAATGGACGAAAACATTATCCCAATATTCACTAGCAAAGTTCACTGTGTGTAAAGGAATTTTCAAAACTTCACAAACAGCTTTAGCATCTTGTAAGTCCTCAGCCGCACTACAATAGTCTTCAGTATCATCCTCTTCCCAATTTTTCATAAAAAGAGCTTCTACTGTAACATTTTGTTTTTTTAGCAATAATCCAACAACTGAAGAGTCAACACCACCAGACATGCCAATAATTATTTTTTGCATTAATCCTCTTAAAATATCTTTAACAACATTTTTATCGTTTTTATGTTCCATCTTCACTATCAGGAGCATGGGCAAGATAAATCTCGCACTCCCAAACTATAACAAAATAAATGATAAAATCAAAAAGGGAAAAAAACAAAAAGAGTAAAGGGAAAAAAGTCCGCACTACAACATACGAACAACTCGAAACCCAATGTAGTTGTAACGCTTAGTCAGCTTGAGCCAACCACGGTTAGCAGACCGAACATTAGTAGAGTCGCAGGTCCAAGACCCGCCACGCAACACTCTGTTTTTATTGCCTTTTTTCCATACTGTACCATCAGTTGGAGCATTTTTATAATTATCATGCCAACCATCAGCACACCATTCTAAAACATTACCGGGCATATCGTATAAACCAAAAGCATTGGGTGGAAATATGCCTACTTCGGTAGTTTGTTTACGACATTTGCCCTTTGGTCCGGAACCATAAGTAGAATCACCATCATAATTAGACAAATCAGTAGTTATAGTTTCTCCAAAGTAAAACGGTGTAGTTGTACCAGCCCGACAAGCATATTCCCATTCTGCTTCCGAAGGTAAGCGATAGGTTTTATTGGTTAATTTAGATAGTTTTTCACAAAATTTAACTGCACCATCCCAAGAAACTTGTTCAACTGGTCTTTTATCACCTTCAAAATTAGAAGGATTCGTACCCATAACTGCCATCCATAAAGCTTGAGTTATTGGATATTTGCCCATGTAAAATGGTTGTTTAATAGTAACTTTATGTTGTGGGCTTTCAGAGTTATGATGTTCTTCTTCATCTTCAGGCGAACCCATCACAAATTCCCCAGCAGGGACGTAAACCATTTCTAAATTTACCCCATAGGCATTCTCAATTCTTTGTCTTGCGGTATGTTTAAGTCGTTCGTATATTTTACCTCTGGCATCAACTTTAACTACTTCAAAACTGAATTCTTCGCCTATCTTTACTTCAGACCTGACAGGTTTCGGAAACCTGTCAGGTATATCATCAGAACGTACCCAACCAATTAACTCCGGCCGTTTAGAAAAATCCATCGTCATACTTTGGAATACAGTTAGTTGAATTTTATCGGTATTTCTCCAAAACTTAACCACCATATTGCTACATACTAATTTTCTAAATTTACTCAATTTATCTGGATAGTCTTCTACAACTGAACCATTTTTTATCCGAATCTTCCGCTCCTTATCATCAATCACACAAACGAATAAGGCCTTCTTATGTTTAGACGCATATTCATATTCCAAATGAGTGTAACTTTTACCAGATTCAGGCTCAATGCTACCATACCTAGCTCCCAAAATAAGTAAATACACATCTGATTCATCAATCCACCGTTCAATTATCCGCATCTGAGACTGAGACTTATCTCCAGCCGCAAACAATTCCATCCCAGCCGGGATATGCCCGGCTGCTAAAATAGACTCAACCGCAGCTTGCCTTTCATCTTTTAAATCCTCATAAGTAGAAGAGACAAACACTTGTAATTTTCTTTTATCAAACATGATTTTATAATTTACTAAAAAGTGTAGGAACTAAAATATTTTCATAACACATTTACTTCTTTACTTATTTTTTCCTCATTTAATCTTAACCATTTTTCAGACCTTATGCAAGTTAGTACGCTACATATCACTGCCATTAAGTTAAAGAGATTTATTCGGACAACCACAAGGTATTATCCCTACAAATCATCATTAGACATCTCTCCTAAATAACACATGAGTTAATATTGTGTTAAAATGCTCAATATATCAATAGAAAAATGAAATACCATGAAAAAATACAAAGAAATAGAGGCAGAAACACCTGCAAATTTCAAACGAATGACAGGAATATCAAAAGAAGACTTCCAAAGTTTATGTGACAAAACAGAAGCTTATATTGAGGAAGAAAAAATACATAATCCGCTGAAACAACGTGGTGTCAAAAAATCCAAACTATCTCTAACAGATTGTGTATTGTTAACAATTTATTATCTTCATCATTATCCAACTTTTGCAAATTTGGCTAACATTTTTAACATAAGCGAATCCTATTGTCATAAAATTTATTCTCGTTATTCAAGAATTCTTGTCAAAGTTGAAACTCTTCCAAATCGTAAAAAAACATTGGAAAATCCGTCTGATACAGTTATCATAGACGTGACAGAACAACCAATAGAACGTCCTGTCAAAGGTCAAAAATCGTATTATTCTGGCAAAAAAAAACGACATACAATTAAAGTTCAAATACTTGCTTCTTGTATTGGAGAAATTTTGTCAGTTGACTGTGAAAAAGGTAGAAAACATGATTTTTCGATATTCAAACAAAGCGATGTTTTGATACATCCAGATTCTGAACTCCTAGCCGATTCAGGGTATCAAGGTATTAAAAAATATCATGAAAATTCTGTTATACCTATTAAAAAGAAAAAAGGAATTCCTCGTACAGATGAGGACAAAGCTCATAATAAGGCACTTTCAAAAAGACGGGTTTTGATTGAAAATATTAATCGATTGTGTAAAATTTTTCGTTGTGTTAAAGAAGTTTATCGAGGTAAACACAAAAATTACGGTTTAACATGGCGATTAGTTGCTGCTCTTGTCAATTTGAGATGTCGCTCTATTTAGGAAAGATGTCTATTCCAGAACCATATAATCTTTATTTAATTAAAGTTTTGGATAGTCCTGCACAGAATACTGTTCACTCTAAAAAAATGTTAAATATCAAATAAATGATAGATTTATCACTATAAATTGCGGGACTACTCAATTTTCTTCTGCATAGATACCCGCGTGAGACAATATGAAATTAAAACGTTTTTCAGTAAAAGGATTTAAAAACTTTCGGCAAGAAGTTGTGCTGGAAAATATGGGAGATGTTTGTGTTATTCATGGAGAGAATAATGTTGGTAAATCGAATGTTTTGGAAGTGATGCGGTTACTTTTTGCAATCCTTGATGGTTTTAGTAATTCTCGTTTGGATTTAGATAGTTTTTTGTTAGCATTAGGAGAAGGAAAAGGAGATTTTTTGGAAAATTTGTTAAAAAATAATTCCTTTAAAATAGACGAATTGTTTACTTTTGGTTTAAATGATCCTATAGATATATCTATATTGTTAGATTGTGGAGAACAAATTGATATTAGTTTACCTTTTCAAAAACATCTAAAAAATTCAATTAATATACCTAAACCGCAAACGCCATGTGTTAAAGATTTCCTTGAAAAACGCTTTGAACTAATTGGTGTTGATCGGCAAATTAATGATAAAGAAACAGAAAATAAGCGTTGTATAGTACCACAATCTCTTCTGCTACAACTTTACGATATTAAGGACTCTCCAGACCCAGAAATATTTGAAAAATGGGAATTATTTGTATCTACCTTACAAAAATTTAATGATGTGCTTGGCGAAGGTGAATTTATTTCCGTATTCGATCGTGAATCCAATCGTTCTAATTTAGTATTCCAACCAGAAACCAAACCTAGACGTAGAATACCGATTGAAATATTAGGTTCTGGAATTCAACAAGTAGTGGCTCTTATCGCTAGATTGTTAGTTAGTGACGCAGATTTTATAGCGATTGAAGAACCAGAATTGAATTTACGTTATACCTTGCAAGTACGTTTACAAGAAATTATTGCTGAAATAGTAAAAGCTCCAATAGGTCCTCAACAGATATTTTTAACTAGCCATTCTCCAGCATTTGAATTTGGTGAACATTTTTATGCTATGAAAGCTACTGATGATGGTCCAATAATAGAACATCGTCCTATTAAAGATGCTCATTTATTTACCGAACATAGTGTTATTAATCCTAGTATTGATGGTAAAACAGCACCACAATGTTACGTAACTAGCGATGGATTAGTTAAATTACCAGAAGATACTTGCAAAGAGCTTGGAGTTGAACAAGGAGGTGGTATTGTTATCTTAAAACGCAAAGATAATGAACATGTAGAACTATTAACAGATGAACAATATTTTGACTTACTTGAGCCAATTAGTAATGAATGAAATTGAAGTTGACAAATTATTACAAGTTGGCAATTTGACCATAACAGTTGATACAAATATACTTTATGAAATTAAAAGGTTTTTTAAAATATGCAATAAAATTAATAGTATGTCTAAATATAATATTAAAATGGTAATTTCTAGTCTTGTTCATACAGAAAAAATGTTCGATTTAAAACAAGCATATGGAAACAAATTTGATACTGATCACATCATTAAAGTTTTAAAAGATAAAAAAGTTGTTATTGAACCATTTACAGAATATCATGCAGAATCCATAGCTGAATGGATTGGTACACAATTTCCAACCAATGAAGAATGGCAAAAATATAAGCGTCAAGAATGTATTAATTGTTTGGGGATTAAAGGACAGAACTATGATATTCCGGGTACTGGAAAAAAATGTGGTGCAAGAGTTGATTGGTTGATTGCTGGTTATGCTTATACTGAAGATTACTTGCTAATAACTGATGATAAAGGTAAAGAGTTTGAAAAAATTAAAAAGAAAACAACATTAGGAATTTTAGAAAAGGTCTTAACAGAATGGAAATATTAAAATTATATCTAGATTATTTTGTCTTCGGCATTTTAGGTTTTATGAGCTTTCTGATGCTAACTTTTGCGATAGAACGTTTAATTTATTATGCCAGAATTAAATCCAAATTAATTAGCTTTCAAAACATACATGAGTTAGAAATCGCTTTGACCAATAATTTAACCACTATTTCTACCATTGGGGCAAATGCTCCGTATGTCGGTTTATTAGGAACTGTGTTGGGAATTATGATTACCTTTTATGACATTGGACAAGGTGGGAAAATTGATGCTAACACCGTTATGTTGGGTTTGGCATTAGCATTGAAAGCTACTGCGGCTGGTTTATTGGTGGCTATTCCTAGCATCATGTTTTATAATGGTTTATTACGCAAAGTTGAAGTATTAAAGTCTTTGTGGTTACAGTTACCAGAAAATAATTCCCAAACTCCATGAAAAAATTCGATCAAATTAATGTTATTCCATTTATTGATATTATGTTGGTGGCATTGGCTATTGTACTATTGACAGCAACATTTATCACTCAAGGAATTATTGAGATAAATCTACCGACTGCTAAGAATGCAACGGCAGAATCCCAGCTAGAAACTATAGAAATTAGTATTGATGTTAATAAACAACTTTATTATCAACAACAGCCTAGTTCACTTGAACAAATTTCCATTCAATTAGAAAAATTATCTAAACAAACTCCAATCGTGTTAAAAATTGACAAATTAGTATCGTTTGGCCAGTTTACCCAGTTGATAGATTTACTGAAAACTTATCAATTGGATCGTTTATCAATTATGACAATACAATCAAAATGAGAAATACAAGTGCTGGCTTACTTATTTCCTTGATAATTCATGTTGTGATTGTTTATTCGATGGTTTCTTTCCTGCAAGTTCCTCCTGCACCTGAGAAACCTGAAATTATACCAATCAGTTTGAACATGTTTCAGCCAGAACCACTACCGGTTTTTAACAGCACTATCCCAGAAATTCCAACTATAGCTGAAAAAACACATTTAAACGATAATTTTGCTCTATTGCCATTACCTAAAAAAGTAAAACCAAGAAAGCGAAGAACTGTTAAAGCTAAAGTAAAACCTAAAAGAAAGTCAAAGAAAAAAACTGTCAAGGTTAAACGAAAAATTAAATCACGAGCTAAGAAACGAATTGTTAAGGCTAAACGAAAATCTCAATCTAAAAAACAAGTAATTAAATCTAGACCAAAAAAACAAGTTTCTAAGTCTAAGCAAGTTTCTAAATCTAAACGAAAAAAGAAAGTAGTTAAAAGCAAACCAAAAAAACAAATTGTTAAAGCTAAACCAAAAAAACGAATTGTTAAGAAAAAACCAAAAATTAAACCTCAAATAAGCAAAGCTAAGGTCAACAAATCTAAGAAAGCAGAAAAAGCTTATCGCAAAAAATTAAACCGACTGATTGCAAAGAAAAAAACTTATCCACGCAAAGCAAAAAGAATGGGACAACAAGGTGTGGTTAGAGTATCATTTATAGTGTTGGCCAATGGAAAAATTAAAAATATAAGGATTGTAAAAAGTTCTGGCAGTATTTCATTGGATAAAGCGGCTAAAAAGCTAATTAAAAAAATATCAGGATCATTACCTTTTGGTAAGTCGATCAAGCGTAAACAATGGCAATTTACGATAAATATTAAATATTTATTGAATTGAAATAGTTCAACTTTGTAGGTCTGGTTAGTGGAAGTTTAACCCGACTTTCTCTAGTTTATTTTAAGCTTTTTTTAGTTTATCATACCAGCTCAATGTGAAATTCATGCTTCTATTAAAACTTCATATACTAAAAATATGCACACTTCTTTACTTATTCGTTTACAAGTAAATGATATGGTTAGTTGGGCTACTCTTGATCGTAAAGGACAAATTACGAACAGTGCGACTAACGTTCCATTAAATAAAGTTCCAACTGAAAATTTCCAGCCAATAGTTCTAATTCCCACTACTGATGTTATTTTAACTCAAGTAAATATTCCTAGCAAAAAACGCCAAAAAATTATTCAGGCAGTACCTTATGCTCTTGAAGAACTGTTGATTGATGAAGTAGAAAATCTACATTTTGCAATTGGTCAACCAGTATCAAATGATATTCCAGTTGCAGTTATTGCTAAAACATGTTTGGAAAACTATTTACAAAGGTTACATGTAGCTGGATTTAAACCGACAATTTTAATACCAGATATATTGGCAGTACCTCGTTTTGAGGAAAGTTGGACGGTGATGTATTTAAATGACATCGTGTTAGTATGTACCGGTTTAAATACTGGTTTTGCGATTGAAGTAGATAATTTAATCGTTACTTTACAAATAGCTATAGCTGAAAATCCGCCAACACAAATAACAGTTATTAACCATGATACAACTGATTTTGAAATTTTGAAAATTCCATTGCAAACTGCTGAAAGTAATATATTTGATGGAGTAAATACTAATTTTAATCTATTGCAAGGTAAATATCTTCCCCAAAGTAATGGATGGTTACGTCCTTGGTTGATAACAATAATTTTATGTTTAATTTTGGGTGGATTCTACATTGTAGAACAAGTTATAGAATATCAACATTTGAATCAACAACGATTGTTATTAAACCAACAGATAGAAAAAATTTATCAAGAAACTTTTCCAGAAGCTCGCAAAATTGTTAATCCACGAGTGCAAATGGAACAAAAGTTGACCGCATTAAATAATCAACAGGGTAATAATGAAGTTTTTTTATTTAACTTGAATAAAATGGCATCAGTACTTAAATCTTTTTCAAATCTATCTGTACAACGGATTAATTTTCAACGTCAAAAATTTGATTTATATTTAACAATCGCAAATTTTCAAACCCTAGAAAAGCTACAAGCTAATTTAAATAAACTAGATATGAATGTAACAGTTAAATCAGCTTCCAGCCAAAATCAAAAAATTATTTGCCGTTTACAAATATTAGTTAGATGATGTATAAGGCGGTGTGCTTGAAGTGTTGAATTGTAAACCTTTGTTCTTTAGTCGTACTTTTACACCAGGAGGCAATATTTTAGGGGGACGACCACGTGAACCAGTTCGTAATACTTCGGCACACATTTCAAATAATGCGTTTCCATAACGTCTGTGAACATCTGGCCATCCTTCTTACCGCAACGTTGCTCAACTATGAATCGACTTGCACGCTCCATAATATATCCATCCTTCTGAATCAGATGCTTCACATCGTTTCCCAACTATGGTATATAGATCATCGCCTTCAAAGGTCAAGTTTATGAACTCATAGCATACCGCATACAACATCAAGGGTTCCTTCTGCTCGGCAAATTTGCTCTCCCAATCAGAGACTGTATTTTTATGCATGCCAAAGATTCGTGCTGTCGCTCTCAGACCCATACCTTCACTTCGTACACGAAACACACTTGCGACTTTGCTTAATGGAGTTTTAACATGTTCCATTAGTCTCTGAAAAATTATGGTTACACTCTTGGCATTGATTCATTCGTCTACTACCATTATGTACTGTGTTGTAATTGCTTATTATAGTAACATTCTTACAAAACCACATCATAAAAACAAATTATAGGTAAAAACATATGAGTTATAGTGTAGATTTCAGAAAACGTGCAATAGATTTTGTTATTGAAGAAAAAAATAGTATGAGAAGT
>JAUCGN010000206.1 GCA_030378125.1 Thiotrichales bacterium HSG1
TATCTTCGTCCAATACACAACCATCTTCATTAACTTGAGTATAGTTTAACAAACCATCAGGACATTTATCTTTGTAATCAGGTACTTTATCCTTATCTGTATCTACTGGACAACCATGCTCATCAATTCCTTTTTCAAGTCCATCTGGTTGAGTATCCAAACAATTATCTTGATAATCTAAATAACCATCTTTATCATTATCGGCTGGACAACCTCTTTTTCTACCAGTTTGATAAACTCCTTGTGAAATTTCTAAAGCAGTATTTCTAGGGCAAGCATCTAATCCATTAGGTATATCATCATTATCAAAGTCAATATTACCACATTCTTCAATAAAATCATTGGTATTTCCTTCCCCAATAGAATTATATCCAAACTGTCCATTTGCTTGTACAAATTTTACATATAATTGTTTATCAAAAAGGTCGCCATCATATTTGAATTTATGAGTCCCAGTTATTCCTAGACAAAAATGCATGTACCGTAATGCTTCTGCTATTTTTATTGGAACTTTTGAACCAGCTTTTTTTATGCCATGAGCTAATAATTTTATGGAATCATATCCTATTGCCGAATGACCTTCTGGTTTAACCTGATATTTTTCTTCATACGTTTGAATAAATTTTTTAACTAATTTATTTTCTTTTTTTTCATCAAATATGGTTAAAGCAACTGTTTTATTTTTACTATCATTATCTTCCCATTCTTTTACTACATTCCAAAATATTTTTGAATTTATAGATTCACCACCAACAAAAGGTTCTAAAATATTCATGTTGCGGCTTTGTTCATATAATTTGGTTGCAACACTACCACCTGCAGCGATAAAAATAGCGTCAAACCCTTCATTTTGTTGCACTTCTTTAAGTTCAACCAGTAAATCGGTAAAATCAGTTCGTGATTCAAAAAATGATCTGTGTAATATAATATTATGATTATATCTTTCAACCATATTAAAAATAAAAATATCAGCAAGCTCTATAGCATAAGGAGTACGGCCATGTAATACAATTATTTTTTTATAGTTAACTTTATCACAATAGGCTGCCAGTGCTATAGCCATCTGCTTATTAGAAGGTGATAATCTAAAGACATATTTAAATTTATGTATAGTTAAATTAAGATTACTACTTGTAGGAGCAAAAAATAGAATTCCATGATTTTGGTAAACTATACTCAAGTTAATGAAGATGGTTGTGTATTGGACGAAGATAAAGATGATATACCAGATGATAAAGATAAATGTCCAAGTAATACTGAGGAAGAGGTTTCTAAAGGTGTTTTTATTACCGGACCAAATTTAGGTTGTCCGATGAATAGTGATAATGACGATATACCAGATTATCTTGATGATTGTGCTAAAAACACTCCTTTAGAAATTAGCAAAGGTGTAACCGATAAAGGTTGCCCAATAGATACTGACAAAGATGAAGTATTTGATTATGAAGATAAATGTCCACATAATAGCTTGGAAGAATTTACTGAGGGAGTTTATCAGCAAGGTGATATGAAAGGTTGTCCGATGGGAACTGATAATGATGCAGATGGAGTGCCTGACGATAAAGATGAATGTCCAGGAACACGTTCAGATGTTATGGTGAATGAACATGGTTGTGCCATTGTTGAAATAGAAGAAATAATGAAATATGGTGATGAAAGTTTTTTGTATGGAAAAACTGTCTTAACGGATAAAGCAAAACTAGCACTTGATATTATTATAAAAAAGATAGATAATAACTTTCTGAAAAATATAGAAGTTATTACTCATACAGACAGTTTTGGCTCACTAGATTCTAATAATTTTATATCTGTAGAACGGGCAAATAATGTTGCTGAATATTTAATTATCTATGGTATTGCTCGTGATAAAATAAGCATAGTAGGAAAAGGTGAAATACAGCCATTAGTATCCAATGACACTGAAGAAGGTCGTCATAAAAATCGCCGGTTTGAATTAATTATTATTAAGTTTAAACGAAAACTTCCATAAATTTTAATGTTGGTTATAGAACATGCACTATCAAATATTAGCAATTATTGTTGTATTAAGCTATTTAGTCGGATTATTTGGTTCAAACCGTAAATTTGGATTTTGGGGATATTTTTTTGCTTCAATTTTACTTACCCCAATAGTTGGTCTTTTACTAGTATTTGCATCAGACAAACGTCCAAAGAAATAGTCATAAATATATAGTGCTAAATATTAAAAAATATTACAGTTTTTTATAATAACACCTTCGCCAAATAGATAGTTGTTTCGGGAATGGAGCGAAGCATATTTCCCGAAACTCTATATATTACCTGGATTTCGGGAAATTGTACCTCATTCCCGAAACAACAAATTTTGAAATTGGCGAAGGTATTGTTATAAAGTATTGATTTTAAAATGATTATTATTTTATTACCTACCTGAATACTCAAAAATTGATTGTCGCAAAGGGTGCTGATTTATTACGATGTAAATTATTAGGATACTGATTTATTTATAAAAATTCCTTTGGAAAATTCCGGCTTTTTATTTAGTACTTAACAATCAAAACATACCACCAGATTACTTTAACCATAAGAATCATCGAGGGAATGTTTACCAACACAAACAATTTTCATTGAATTAGTTCCACCAGCTAGACCTTTTAAATCCCCTTTAGTAATAATGACTAAATCACCTTCGCTGACCATACCACGCCGCACCAATTCCTCAATCATAGCAAAGTTAACGTGCATCATATCAACCTCTTCACTGGTATCAAATTCTATTGGATAAACTCCTCGATATAAAGTCACCTTACTACCAGTATTTTTACTGTTTGATAAGGCAAAGATCGGGATACTAGAGTTAATCCTTGACATCCATAATGCAGTAGAACCAGATTCGGTTAATGCAGCAATTGCAGCAATGTTTAGATGATTAGCCGTATACATAGCAGCCATAGCTGCCGCTTCGTCAATTCTACCAAATTTTGTTTCTAACCTATGCTTGGAAATTCTAACACTTGGTTGTTTTTCGGCTTCACGACACACTCTATCCATAGCTAAAATAGTTTTAGCCGGATATTTACCCACTGCCGTTTCTGCTGATAACATAACAGCATCAGTACCATCAAATACAGCATTAGCAACGTCTGAAACTTCTGCACGAGTTGGAATAGAATTTTCTATCATCGATTCCATCATTTGAGTAGCCGTAATTATTATTGTGTTTAAGTTTCGAGCTTGCCTGATTAAACGTTTTTGAGCAGGTGGTAGACTCGCATCGCCAATTTCAACTCCTAAATCTCCACGAGCTACCATTATTGCATCAGAAACCTTAATAATTTCCTCACTATTAGTTAGAGCTTCGGCTCGTTCTATCTTGGCGATAACACCACCCTTACCACCAGCATTTTTTAGTAGTTCCCTAGCCTCAATTATGTCTTCAGCACTACGCGGAAATGACACTGCAATATAATCAACTTGCATTTCAGCAGCACTGATAATATCAGCTTTATCTTTGTAGGTTAAAGCACCAGCAGATAATCCACCTCCTTGACGATTAATCCCTTTATGGTCAGAAAGCTTACCACCAACAAC
>JAUCGN010000207.1 GCA_030378125.1 Thiotrichales bacterium HSG1
TGAACAAGATGGAACAGAAAGTGAGGCGTTTGAAGATGCAGTAGCTCCGCAAAAAGCAGGTATCTTACTAGTTGATGATAGTTTTGATACTTGTGCTACGATCCATCATTTATTTGGGGATAAATATAGTGTATTTTGTGCTAGTAGCATGGCAGAGGCGTTAGTTATTTTGGAACAACAAGATATTGCTGTTTTAATAACTGAAACCAATGTGAATGGTGAAGAAACAACAATTTTGATCCATGTATTGAAAGAAACTTATCCACTAACTGTAGTGGTAATTTTAACTACTCAAGCTGATGCTCATTTAGTGGTACGGTTAATTAATGAAGGGCAAATCTTTCGTTATTTACCCAAACCAGTAGAAAATTATGTGCTAGAATTTAGCATTAATGCTGCCTTAAAACGTCATGCTCAGTTTTGTGACAAACCTTCTTTATTGGCTAGTCAGCAATTTATTGAAACACCATCTGTAGAAACTCCTGAAGTACAAGAAAAAATTTCTACTTTTAGAACTAAACTAGTTTCTTTGAAACAACGGATGAAAAAATTTTGGGGTTAGAGAGTATGTTGGATTATGAGTGATACATTATCTAGCTATACAGTTAATAGAAATAATAATTTTAATCTAATTAGATTTGTTGCAGCTCTATTGGTTTTAATCACTCATAGTTTCGCATTGTCCAGTGGAACTGCTGATGCGGAACCATTTAGAGCTACTTTAGGAATAACTCTGGGTAATTTTGCAGTTGACGTATTTTTTGTGACCAGTGGTTTTTTGATAACTGGCAGTTTATTTGCTAGAAATAACTTAATTGCCTTTGTCTGGGCTAGAATGTTGAGAATATATCCAGCATTGATTGTGGCAATTTTATTTTGTGTTTTTGCAGTTGGTCTATATTTTACAACTTTATCATTTTGGGAATATATTTCCAACAATCAAACTCATAAATATCTGGTAAAGAATATACTGTTATTTTTTGGAATAAACTATAACCTCCCCGGAGTTTTTGCCGATACTCCATATGTTAATGTAATTAATGGTTCTCTATGGACATTACCTTATGAAGTAAAAATGTATGCAATTTTAGTTATTTTTGGTAGTATTCTATTATCTATAGAAAAATGGTTCAATCAAAATCGTGCAAAAGTTCCTATCTTTGGATATTGCTTGTTGATAGTTGTCGTTGTAGCAATAGTTGCAAATATTATCAATCAATCATATTTATTTATGAATAAATACGCCCTGCATTTGTTTACCATGTTTTTTATTGGTGCAACATTTTATGTGTGGCGAGAAAAGATTATTATTTCTGAACTAGTTGTTTTGCTAATATTATTAATTCTTATACCGGCAACTTTAAACAAACAGATATTCTTTATATTCTATAGTATTTTTATACCATACATAGTATTTTATATAGCATACGTTCCAACCGGTAAGATAAGACTATTTAATCAACTAGGTGACTATTCGTATGGAATGTATATATACGCCTTCCCGGTACAGCAATCCATCGCAACTTTAATTGTTGGTATTTCTGTGGGCATGATGATAGCTATATCTTTTGTCATAACTCTATTGTTGGCTATATTATCTTGGCACTTGGTTGAGAAAAGAAGTTTGCGACTAAAAAACAAATATATCTTAGTGGACAGTTTAATTATTAATATCAGGTTTAAAATTATGTCGGCTTGGGTAAAATTATACAAATCATAACTAATTACTATGAACAAATCCAAACAAAATACACTACTCATTGTTGAAGACGAGCCAGTTAATTTAAATATATTAATCAGTTATTTGAGAGATCAATATAATGTACAAGTAGCTAGAGATGGTGAGGAAGCCTTACTACAAGCTAACAACATAAAACCAGATTTAATCCTAATGGATGTTAGGATGCCTAAATTAGATGGTTTTGAAACTTGTAAAATGTTAAAAAAAGATCGAGAAACAAGTGACATACCAGTAGTTTTTATGACTTCATTGACTGATACTGAAGACAAGGTAAAAGGTTTTGAAGTTGGTGCGGTAGATTATATTACTAAACCAATCCAATATAAAGAAGTATTGGCTCGCATTAGTGCTCAATTAGGGTTGAGAAACCTGCAAGTGATCTTGGAACAACAAAAGTTAGCTATTGAGCATAAAAACCAAGAACTGCAAGTTCAAAATATGGAGTTGAATACTTTTGCCAAAATAGTAGTAAATGACTTGAAAAAACCATTGGTTAGGCAAGCTAGTTTTACTAATATCTTAAAAAAAGAATTAGCCAATAAGGAATCATTAAATTTTTTACAAGAAGTTGAACAATCAAGACATGATATGGTTGGCGTAGTTGACGATATGGTGTTGTTGATAAACATACGTACTCAAGAAGTTGTGGTTGAAGCTCCAGACATGGTGTCTGTTATTGCCGAAGTTCGTCATAAATTGACTAGTTTAATTAATAAACATAATGCCACAATTGATGCTCCACCATCTTGGCCAATTGTGTGGGGCTACTCTCCTTGGATTGGAACAGTTTGGGAGATATATATAACCAATGCTTTGCTGTATGGTGGGAAACCACCAAAAATAAAATTAGGTTATGATTCTGAGGGAGAACAAATACGATTTTGGGTGCGAGATAATAGTCGTGGTTTTACAGATAATCAGCAAAAACAATTATTTGCTCCGATGAGTGACATTGTAAAAATAGAAACACAACTTGGTAAGGGTTATGGTTTAAAATTATCTATTGTGCGGCTAATCATTGAAAAATGTGGAGGCAAGGTAGGAGTGGAAAGTGAAATTGGGCGTGGTAACATGTTTTATTTTACTTTGCCTGCTATTGGCTGATACATATAGTATTTCAGAAAAGATAAGTCTATTCAAGGCTAAAGTTCTTTCAAAAAACTTCAGCCTCGAATACTTTAAGTTTGTAAAACCAAGATAAATCTTGAACTCCTGTTAAAATCATTTATCTGAAAAGTTATAAAGGTCAGAAACTAGGTTGTGTTATAAAACCACGAATATTTAGAGATCAGATAGGTTTACTATTGCCTGTTGCCATTTTTGGGTAGCATGTAAATCTGACCAATTTAAAGCTGGTTTACCATGTAATCGCATCAATCGCATTTGAGAAACTGGAGAATGATATTCACCTAAATTCTCAATTACTTGAATAGTCGCATCTCGATCATTGCAAATTAATACCATATCACAACCAGCTTGCAAGGCTCTTTTAGCCCTTGTAACTGGATCACCAACTACTGTGGCACCAATCATACTTATATCATCACTGAAAATAACCCCTTGAAATCCATATTTTTTACGAAGAATATCCTGCAACCAATGGGATGAAAAACCGGCTGGTTGAGCATCAACTTGAGGGTAAATAACATGAGCTGGCATAATTGCAGCCAAGCCGTAGTTTATCATTCTTTCAAAGGGTACTAAATCCTCAAATTGTATATCTACTAATCGTCTTTCATCAATTGGTATAGCAACATGGGAGTCAGCAGCTATCGAACCATGACCGGGAAAATGTTTACCAACTGTTGAATTTTGTAGTAGAGAT
>JAUCGN010000208.1:0-1734 GCA_030378125.1 Thiotrichales bacterium HSG1
TACCGTTGCATCAGATGTGACAATACCCATAACTACATCGGCATAAGATTGACCGGTGCGTAAAGTACAAATAGCTGGGTGAGTTTCAGTAGGAAATGGTGAGTCGTCTTCATGAATGAGTCGCCAATCTGGATCGATTAACACCCAACCCATCATTTGATCTGCCGATAAACCTAAAATATGTTCTGCACTTGGATTACATGCTCCAATCGTACCATTAGCATATTGTAAAACCACTCCTTCTCGTAATACGCTGATCATTTCATCAGCTATCATCGGTTGTTCACGACTGGTTATGTCCATTCCTACTACATAGTAGGCATAATCTGCCGAAGCAGCAGCATTTATCTCCCACAAAATGCTACGATAGCTATTATCATAGTGACGAAATTGATTGGAAAACGATATTGATCGCATTCCTTCATTCAATTGGTCTAAATAATATTTGGTTGATGCTTGATCATCTGTATGTACAAATTCGGTAAAACGTTTAGCTAATAATTGACTGGTTGATAAACCTAGAATATTTTCCCATGATGTATTTACTTCTTTAAAACGATATGCCTGATCTAAAATACCAAACATGGCGGAAGATCGCCAAAAAAATCGGGAGTGACGGGGATTGTTCGCAGACATACTTTTTTTCCTGATAAGTATTGGAGGTAGATTAAGTTAACAAAGAGTAACCCGATATTGTTTTATAATAATTTAATTAATCACGAAAATACCATATTTCGACTACCTTTATTACCTTTAACAAAAGAAGTATATTCTGAATATTTCATAGTTATACATCTATTATGATTATGATAAAAATTTTTGTTGAATTTTAGTAAATGACTTAAATAATAGTTTCAACCAATTCATCATAATCTTTAAAATAAAAATTCTTCTTTGATTTTGATAAATGGGCATTTTTAGATTCCTTTATCAAATTTGTCTTTTTGTTAGGAAACAATGAATGTTTTAACTTTGGTTTTATGGATTTGATATTTTTAAGAGAAGTAATCCTTTAGTTATATATGTAGTGTGTTCTACCTCAAAAGCATTAATTGGATATCCTTCATAATTAAACCAAAATAACATCAATATACTTTATTATATCCTTACTTAAAGAAGGTATTGAACTTTCTGGTATATTACTTTCAGAACATAATTAACCTTTAGACTTTTGAACTTTTTATAATTCTAAAATTACAAACATCCTATTTTTTTTGGTAAATCTTTCAACGTTCATTATGCCAAATGTTTATATACCAATTGAATTAATCAATTATAACTACCATCATCTCGGCGGTAAATAACCAACATCAGCATCAAAATCAGTTCCACCAGCCTTACCATCCGCACCCAGAGAATATAAAGCAAAAGGGTGGTCATTTGTACCTGGTACACTATATTGATAAGCACGATTCCAAGGGTCTAATGGCAAATCTTCTTCCAAATAAGGTCCTTTCCAAAATGGTTGTAAATTTTCGTCAACTGGTGGAGTCTTCAACAAAGCCAAACCTTCATCACTAGTAGGTATTCTGCCCATATCTAAACGTAAAGTTTGCAAAGCCCCCTTAATGGTTTTGATTTGAATGCTTGCTGTTTGCACTTTAGCTTTGTCGACATTACCAAAAATACGTGGTCCCACCAATCCGGCGAGCAAACCGATAATCACTAACACTACTAACATTTCCAACAAGGTAAATCATTTATTAATCTGCATAATTTTTTATTATAAGGTTA
>JAUCGN010000208.1:1744-3553 GCA_030378125.1 Thiotrichales bacterium HSG1
TTCCCGATTTTCAGGTGAATCATGAGCCGTCATTGCAATTATCGGAATATGGTTCCCATTTTTCTGTTCATCAGCCCTAATTTTTAAAACTGCATCATAGCCGCTCATTACTGGCATTTGACAATCCATTAAAATAATTTTATAGCTATTTGCTGCCATTTTTTCAACAGCCATCATACCATTATCGGCAATATCAACAGTAAGTCCTAACTTTTTTAACATAGCAGATGCTACTTTTTGATTAAATAAATTGTCTTCTGCCAATAAAACATGATATTCATTTTCCATAATTCTGCAATCTAGTTTTATATTCAGAATGTGATTTTGACATCCTTTAAGCTTCAGTAACTATAAATAATAAGAACACAAAGAGATGTCATAATTCTAGCATAATATCAGTTAATATTAAAATATTTCAAATGAATCTACTCTGAGGTGAATATCGTTATCCATCAAAAAATAACCACCTCCAAATACCAACATTATATATACTATAAAACCTAACCAAGGTGGTAGCCACGAAAAAAAGGCAATGAATATAGCTAAAATTCCAGCTATGTATAAAATTTCTGTTCCAATAGAGTTTAAGGTATCATAAACTATCCCAAATATTTCTGGAAACATTTGATTTAATTCTTGATATGAAACTGCTAATAATAATAAAAAAACTCCGATAAAAGCAAAACCAAAAGCTCTCATTACATATCTCCTCAAAATGGTAGTTTTAATCTATTGTCTATTGCTAAAAATTGTCGCCGAAACTGGGATTGAATCATTTCCAAAGTGGCTTGATCGTTAGCTTCAAAACGAATTACTAAACAAGGTGTAGTATTAGATGGTCGCACCAAACCCCAACCATCGTTAAAATCAGCCCTAATACCATCAATAGTGGTAATTTTTGCCTCATCAAATTTAAAGCTATCTTGTACTTTTTGCATTAGTTCATAATGCTCTCCAAACTTTTCCAATTCTATTTTTAATTCGGGAGTATTCACAGCATTTGGTAGAGTGGCGAAAACTTTAGTCGGTGAACGTTTATCTTTAGCCAAAATTTCTAATAAACGAGCCGCAGTATATATAGCATCATCAAAACCATACCAACGTTCTTTAAAGAAAATATGACCACTCATTTCACCAGCCAATAATGCCCCAGTATCTTTCATTTTAGACTTAATCAAAGAATGACCAGTTTTCCACATGGTAGCTTTTCCACCTTGTTTCTCAATAGAATCAGCTAAATGACGACTACATTTTACATCATAAATAATCTCTGCTCCCGGCTGACGTTGTAATAAATCATTGGCATATAAAATCATCTGTCGATCTGGCCAAATTATCCGTCCGGCAGCATCGACAACTCCAAGTCTGTCACCATCACCATCAAATGCCAAACCCAAATCAGCATTCTCATTTTTTACCGTACTTATTAAATCTTCTAGATTATTTGGAACGCTTGGATCTGGATGATGATTGGGAAAGTTACCATCAACTTCACAAAAAAGTTTTATAACTTTACAACCCAAAGTTTCAATCAAATGTGGAGCAATTACTCCAGCCACTCCGTTACCACAATCTACCACTACTTTGAATGGCCGTTCTAGTTTAATATCTTTATGAATATTAGTAGTATAGGCATGGTGAACAGCAGTTGTATGACAAGAACCATTGCCAGTTATAAAATCGTTTGTATCTATACGTTGTTTTAAAATTTGAATAGAATTCTCAGACAATGTTTCACCATTTATCATAATCTTCAAACCATTGTAATTAGAAGGATTATGACTGCCAGTTAACATTACTCCAGTACCA
>JAUCGN010000209.1 GCA_030378125.1 Thiotrichales bacterium HSG1
AAATTAACATAACCTCGTCTTAATGGTTTAAGCTCCATTTGTATCGTTAAATAAGATGGCGGAATTGGTGGTAAGTTCTTTTCTGGAATTATCACTCCTCTACTCATCCTTATCAACCATAACCAACGTGGATAACCAACATAACGGTCAAACCAATTTCTAGTATTATAACCGGGTTCTTTAGCATTGATAAAATAAGTAAAGCTTGGATATTGCTGTTTGGCATAATCTCGCAACACCAAGCTTTGTTGGATTTTTTGGGTATGATTGTGGATAGTTATTTGATAGTTTAACGTCTCATCTATAGTAGCGAATTTAGGTAAATCACGTTGGACTGTTAGATGTATACGAAATCTCCAACTACTTATAATAGATAATAATATTAATATCAATGATAGTGAAAATAATTGATAAGATAAATTTTGGCGTGTGTCAATCCCAAATACTCCTGCTGCTACTATGGCAATCAACATAAATGAACCAGCTTTAGTAAAATGTTGTTGTTTCCATGCTACATAATCTGATATATTTTTGAAATTACGGAATAGAAAACGTTGCATAATAGGTGTTTTTTATAACTTTAAATATAGGAATATTTATAAATTTAAAAGTAATCCAAGCCCACTACCTGTATTTATAATACCCAACTTATTAAACCCCTCAAATTTTCAAAACTCTGGAAGGTCTTATAATTAAATTCTAATTCCTAAACATAAAGAAATTTGTAGACGAGTATATCAGAACCAACATTAAGAATTAAAAGTTGGGTATACTTGACACGGTAATAAATTTAACTTTCGGTAGGTCGGGTTAGATTATTGAGCAAAGTGAAATAACGTAACCCGACATCTATATAAAATTATAGGACTTACGCATTGACAAATCCAAAAAAATAATATTTCAATAAAATTATATGCTTATAAAGTATATTTGATTTTTCATAATTTCTGTAAAAATTAAAGTATAAAATTACAATGCTAAGTTGCATAAAGGAATTATGTAATTTCAAAATATAAATTATATGTATATTAAATTTAATTATTTATGTAGTAACTTATTGTATTTAAATAGTTTCATAATATGATGTTCTTGTCAATGCGTAAGTCCTAAATTAGTTTAAAAAAGTTCAAGTTATACTGCACACGTCCATAACTTAAACTTTTTTCAAGAGCAGCAAATGTCGGGTTACGTTATCTCACTGCGCTCAATAAGCTAACCCGACCTACCCAGAAAAAAGTTTAGTTTGTTACCGTGTTGAGTATATGCCCGTGTGCAGTATAGTCCTAAACTAAGTAGTGGTAAACCTACTAGGTTTTTTGAGGTCATCACTACATTATCTAGGACTGCTAAAAGTTATTCAGCGTTGTTCCATTGAAATATAATCACGTCTTGAAGCACCAGTGTATAGCTGACGTGGCCTACCAATACGCAAATTCTCTTCATTCATCATTTCCATCCATTGTGAAACCCAACCAACACTTCTAGCGACTGCAAATAAAACCGTAAACATGTTTAACGGAATATTTAAGGCACTGAGAATAATTCCTGAGTAAAAATCAACATTTGGGTACAATTTACGTTCGATAAAATAATCATCTTCCAATGCAATCCGTTCTAGTTCCATTGCCATTTCAAACAAAGGTTGATTAGTCATACCTAGTTCATTCAATAAGTTATGACAACTATTACGAATTATTTTAGCTCTTGGATCATAATTTTTATAAACTCTATGTCCAAATCCCATAAGTCTTGTCGGATCTGTTTTATCTTTAAAACGCTCTATATATTTCGGAATGTTTTTGATGTCTCCAATTTCTTGCAGCATACGAATTACAGCTTCATTCGCTCCACCATGAGCAGGTCCCCATAAAGTAGCGATCCCACCTGCTGCACAAGAAAATGGATGAGCTTGAGAACTGCCAGCTAACCGAATAGTTGAAGTACTAGCATTTTGTTCGTGATCGGCATGTAAAATTAACATCACTTCTAATGCTTTAACAGAAACCTCATTAATTTCATAATTTTGAGTTGGTACAGCAAACATCATCTGCATGAAATTTTCTACATAACCCATGTCATTACGTGGATATACATATGGATGACCAATCAAATAGTTATGGCTGTTAGCTGCAATAGTTGGCATTTTTGCTATCAAACGTAACGCACTTCTATTTCTATGTTCTGAATCAGTAATATCCATCGCGTCATAGTAGTAACTTGATAATGCCCCAACTACTCCTACTAAGATTGACATTGGATGAGAGTTATGCCTAAAACCATTATAAAAACGTAATAAGCCTTCATTCAACATAGTATGTTGCTGAATATCTGCAGTGAAACCTTCCATTTGGGTTTCAGTTGGCAACTCACCGTATAACAACAAATAACAAACTTCCAAGTAACTACTTTTTTCTGCTAATTGTTCAATTGGATAGCCACGATACAGAAGTATACCTTTATCACCATCAATAAAAGTAATTTTACTTTCACAACTAGCCGTAGTGGTAAAAGCTGGGTCAAAGGTAAACATACCCAATTCTTTATATAATAAATTACAATCAATAACATCCGGTCCATGTGTACCTTGCTTTATAGGACACTCAATAGACTTTCCGGTTCTATTATCAGTGATTGTTACTGTATTCAAGTTCACTACTCCTCAAGTTAAGACAAAATATAAATTTATAACATTTTACTCATTGCTAGCTTAGAGGTTGGAGTACAAAATTTAAGCTAGGATATTCGTTTAATCATATAGTTGATTATTCCAATGATTTTCTTTGGATTTTTTATATAATAATCTTCAATGTCTATATATACCGTATTTTTTTCCAATTTTAGAAATTTCCAAGCATGTCCGGTCGTGACTGCACCATATATACATGGAATACTCTTATTATCTTGTTTATTATAAATTTCTGCTGCTATCATTTCCGCAATACATTGACCAAGCCCACTAATAATTTTTTCATTTTTTGCCTCAACAACAGCTAAAACTGGAGAATCTAAAAATAATTGTTCTGATGATTTGCTTATTATGAAGTCACAAAATCCATTTAGGCCTCTTTCTCTATCTACAGTAAAATCTATCCCAGAAAAAAAGCTAATATTTAATTGTTTTTTAATCTCTAAAAAGATATTAACAATAATCAACTCAGAACAGGCTTTTTCTGTACCGATTGCCAATGCTAAAGGAACATTTTGTTTTAAATTCATAGATAAAGAAGTGCTAATTTCAAGTTCTTTAATTGTTTAAAATAAATCTTGATTTTCTATTATATTTAAATCAAATTTAGATTTTACTTTTTTTAAGGTAAAGTCACTATATACTTGACACGGTAATAAATTTAACGTTCGGTAGGTCGGGTTAGATTATTGAGCAAAGTGAAATAACGTAACCCGACATCTATATAAAATTAGTTTAAAAAAGTTCAAGTTATGCTCGTGTGCAGTA
>JAUCGN010000210.1 GCA_030378125.1 Thiotrichales bacterium HSG1
AGAAGAAGAAAAAGGTAAAAAAGGGAAGGTGCCAGATCTTTTGAAACAATATGTATGGAAGGAGCCAAAAAATGATTTTGAAGCAATGAGTGAGATACTTAGAGCATTGCCAATCAAATTCTCTCAAATAGAATGGAAAGAAATCTAACAAAAAAATCCAGCGGACATTTTAAACTCCAGCTAATTTAGGCGTTAGCACGTAGGTTGGGTTGACAATAATTGGGGGCAGAGTAAAATAAATTCCAACTTGCCCTTGCTCCCAACGCAATAAAGACGTACGGCTAAAGAGAGAGGTTATGCAATAGAAACTAGAAACTAATATTTGTGCCACAATAAATGTATGTATAAAGAACCTGTAAAAAATAAAACACGAGAATTGCTACTCAGTTCAGCAGTTAGAGACCTGACTACTGAACGACAATCATCATTTATTATAAAAACAGATGAAATTGAAGGTATCTATAGGTTCATTATTGAAACGCTAGTAAAGTACGATTTTTACGATAGTGATGCTCTCTCAAATGAGGCGTATTACGCTAATTTATATGAATTTATAGAAGAATATAATGATTCTAATGCTTCAAGAAAACCCTCAACATTGAAAGTATTATTTCTTTGTGGACCAGAGCCATCAAATGATATTAAAGTTCTAAAAAAATTAGGTATAAAAGAAAAGAATATATGGGCTATCGAATCAAACTCAGGTAATTATAGAGAAGCAATTAATGATATATTAAAATATAATTACAATATAAATATATACAATGATAAGCTGTCAGATTTCTTAAAATTAAACACTGTAAAGTTTGATATTGTATATTTTGACTCTTGTTCAGTATTTAGCACATCAAAAAAAGAAAGTATTGATTCAATAGTACAAATCCTACACAGTAACTGTATCTCTTCATTATCTGTTTTAATTACAAATTTTTCAGAAATAAAAGATAATGAAATTTACCTTTCAGCAGAAATGGCTAGTTTCTACTCTAGTAGATACAATGACTATCCAGATTTTATTAAAGATACAAATCTTGATCCAGAACATCTAGCATATGAAGACAGCTACCTAAAGAAAGTAATAGAATCAGATATTCATGAATTTTACTCTGATTATATAACACGTCTTATCTTAGATTTAGGACGTTTCCTAATTCCTAATACAAGAGCTATGTCACATAAAATCATACTAAATGAGGTGTTAAAAAAAGAAGAGGTAAAAACAACAAAAAACAAGGCTTATAAAGACCCAATAAAGCAATTAAAGAAAACTCCAAAAAACATGGAAGAGTTATTTGAACAATTAGAAGACTGGGATATTAATCAAAAGTGCTATCCTGTCTATTCTTTTATCAATAAACTGCCTCAAATGACTGGTGAGTCTTCGTTTACAGATTATTTAAAATCCCTTAGTTTTAATAGTCGAAAACTAGGTGACTTAATCCCTCTTTCATCAAAACTAAATGCAATTGTAGAAGATCATTGGAGTTTGATAAATGAAAACTACCTTGTTGATTTTTTGGGTATTTGGTTTGATGGAAAAGGTGGGCTGTTCTGTGATGTTCCTTTACCCAACTTGCTCATTAACTCACATCTTGGCAAACTTGGTCATCCTATATTTCCAAATACATCTAAGATGAAGAGATATACATATAAGGCAAAGGAAACGACCATGTATACTGACTATTTTGTATTAGACGATTGTATAGATTATTTTGAATGGTTTCCATCTCTTGGGTCAACAGTAGAATTTTTTAAAGATAATAGAAATCAATATCTAGCAAGAGCAATCCTTGATAGAATTGGTCGAACAGATTTAAGAAGTGAATCTAACCCTTTTATTTTTTCCTCTATTGTGTGTTTTGGAGAAAGTGATCTAGCATTTGACGGTACAATTCCAGAAAGAAGCAATATTACGGTTTAAAAATTTCTAGTTCGTAGATACTCTGTTACTTGTCAAGCTAAATAGTTAATAAAACTAAATATCGTATGGCATTACAAGTTATTACAATGTGTGCAGAGGAATATCGTTATAATTTTTTGATAGGCTGTGAAGGTTATCGAGACAGTGTGCAAATAGCCAATGAACTACTGAAACAATTATTAGTGTTTAGTGCAGAATAGTTATAACATAAACAAACATTTATTTCATTAATAAATAATCATTTTATACTAGCTTTGCTATAATTCAGGTAAAGTAACAGGACATAATTAGCCATTTATTTTAGATTATCAAATAATTAATTGAATTTTAATGACATCATTGGTTACAATACCTTATAACTATTTCGCATTGAACTCAGTTTGAGTGTATCATGACAACATGAGTATTGCTTATTAAAAGTTTAAATATACAGCAAAACATCACAATAACAATTAATTACAATCATATTAAATATAATGAGTAGAATTATCTTTGCTGGTACTCCACAATTTTCAGTACCAAGTTTACTAGCTTTATTAAACTCAAAACACACAGTTTGTGCGGTTTACACGCAACCAGATCGTAAAGCCGGAAGAGGTCGTAAGTTACAAGCTAGTCAGGTTAAACAGACAGCTTTGCAACATAACATTGATGTTTATCAACCAACTACACTAAAAGATACGACAGTACAAAATCAACTTGAAGAATTACAGGCTGACTTAATGGTAGTGGTTGCTTATGGACTGATTTTACCAAAAATTGTGTTAGAAGCTCCTCAACTTGGTTGTATAAATATACATGCCTCTCTATTACCACGTTGGCGTGGAGCCGCACCTATTCAACGTGCATTATTAGCTGGTGATGATACTACTGGTGTAACTTTGATGCAGATGGATGTTGGTCTTGATAGTGGAGGAATGATAAAAACAGCTAATTGCGAGATTTTATCAGATGATAATAGCCAAACTTTACATGATCGACTTTCAGTGATTGGGGCAAAATTACTAACTGATACAATAGATGAAATTGGGAATTTACCAGTTACACCTCAAGATGATAGTTGTGTAACTTACGCCAGTAAACTTGAAAAAGCAGAGGCTAAATTGGATTGGAATGAGCCAGCCATTGTATTAGAACGAAAAATACGGGCATTTAACCCTTGGCCAGTTGCTCAAGTTGAGCTATTTGGACAAACTCTGAGAATTTGGAAAGCTCAAATTATTTCCAGTTCTACCACTGAACCTATTGGTAAAGTTATTTATTGTCAACCTGATGGAATTGATGTTGTTACTTCTGATGGGATTTTGCGGATTCTAATAATTCAAAAATCTGGTAAAAAACCTATTTCAGTCAGTGATTTTCTCAATGCTAATCCAAAATATTTATGCGGTAAGTAACATACATGAAAAAAAATAAGGGTTTTACTCTATTAGAAGTTTTGGTAGCATTGACAATAGTTGGAATGGCTTTGGGAACCATATACGGTCTTTTGGCTAGTAGCAAGCGATTGGCTTTTAAAGCAACAGATG
>JAUCGN010000211.1 GCA_030378125.1 Thiotrichales bacterium HSG1
GGTTCTAAATCTATCCAAACAATTTTATCCTGACCTCGAAAAATAGCACAACGAGTAGCTGGTAAACTGTGAGCTTCTCCTTGCAATCCACTAGCATCACTAAAACCTCCAGCTAATGAAATAGCTTCTAACAGATTAGGGGTTGTCATATTAAATTGTACTTCACCAGGCTTAGACACTCTACCTAAAACCAACACCCTATTAGATGCATACTCATTAACTCGTACTGCAACAGATAGATCCAAATAATATCTGGACAGTTTGTTAGAAATAATTTTAGCAGCTTGCTCACGAGATAAATTGGTTAATTTTATAGGACCAACCAAAGGCAAGGTAATTTTACCATCAGGTCCGACTATATGTTTACCAGATAATTCCTGATAACCCCAAACGTCAATATTTATGTTATCACCAGTACCTAGATGGTATTCTTTATCATTTTTAATCACGGTATTTCTAAATGTATGTAGAATATCATTTGGAGTCTTGACAACTTCTTTTGAAGGAAGGGGAGTACGAACAAATTTGTCAGGAATGGAAACATTCTGAGTACAACCAATTTCAATTAGTAGGAATAGTAATAATATTTTTATAGTACGCATATTGTAATTCTTATGGGCATTTTTTATACCATTATATTTAGTATTTGAGATAAAATCAATTAACAATTATAATAAGTACTCCTACTAAAATAAGTTTATATATATATCAATTAACTATATCATAAAATTATGATAAATAGCTTCTTACAAAATTATTTAGCAAATTATTATACTAGTAAAATAGATGAATCCATTTTTGCTTGAAAAAAATAAGTGCTAACATTTTTGGTAGTCCTAAATTAAGTAGTGGCAAACCTACTAGCTTTTTTGAGTTCATCACTATATTATTTAGGACTACCCTTAAATTAAACAGCAAACTGATCAAAAGCCTTTTCAATTCCAGCCAATTTCTCTTCCATTCCCATGTCCACACCCACACTTGACATGTCTTCATAACATGCCACAGTATTGGAAAATGATGAAAATTTAACTAGGCCAGCTGATTTGTATTTAGAGGGTTCTGATCAATATCGTGGTTGGTTCAATTCTTCTTTGATGACTTCAATTGCAATGGATGGTAAAACTCCATATAAAGCAGTTCTAACTCATGGATTTGCTGTCGATGCTAAAGGTCGCAAGATGTCCAAATCAATGGGTAATGTAATAGCTCCGCAGAAAGTGTTCAAAACGTTAGGTGCTGATATAATTAGACTTTGGGTGGCGGCGACAGATTACAAAGGTGAAATCTCAGTTTCTGATGAAATTTTAAAAAGGATTTCAGATGGTTATAGGAGATTACGCAATACAGCTAGATTTCTGTTAGCTAATTTAAATGGTTTCGATCCAGAAACTGACAGTATAGCCCCAGAAAATATGTTGGCCTTGGACAGATGGGCAATGGCTAAAGCTCTGCAAATTCAGCAAGAGATTATTAAAGATTATGAAAATTATCAATTTCACTTAGTATATCAAAAGATTCATAGTTTTTGTACTACTGATATGAGTAGTTTTTATTTAGATGTGATTAAAGACCGTCAATATACTTGTCAGACCGAAAGCCTTGCTAGACGTTCTGCTCAGACCGCCTTATTTCATATTGTGGAAGCGTTGGTTCGTTGGATAGCCCCTATTTTAAGTTTTACTGCTGAGGATATTTGGCAACAAATTCCCGGTAAACACAGTGATTCAGTATTGTTAGAAACTTGGTACGAAGGATTATTGCCAATCGAAACTCCAGCTTGTCAATATGAAATTAATGCTGATCTGTGGACTAAAATTTTTGCTCTGCGAGAAGCTGTCAATCAAGAACTAGAAACATTGCGAACTGCGGAAACTATTGGTTCATCGTTAGATGCTGAGGTGGATATTTATTGCGATGATATTCTATTCACTCAGTTAGATATGTTGGAAGATGAATTGAGGTTTATCTTTATCACTTCTTATGCTCGTTTGAATCCAATTGATAAAAAACCAGATACTGCTAATGAATATGCTGGTTTTTGGTTGCAAGTCAAACCTTCGGAATACGGTAAATGTGTACGTTGTTGGCATCATCGGGAAGATGTTGGTAGTCATGCAGAACATCCTGAGTTATGTGGACGTTGTGTGGAAAATATAATTGGAGAAGGTGAAAAACGTTACTATGGCTAGAAGTGGATTGATATGGTTATGGATTTCCTTATTAGTGGTAATCCTTGATCAAGCGAGTAAATTATGGATAGATAGTAATCTGTCCTTCAATCAACCGGTTAATTTATTGTCATTTTTTGACTTACGTCTGTTGTATAACGAAGGTGCTGCTTGGAGTTTTTTAGCTGATGCTGGTGGTTGGCAACGTTGGTTTTTGGCTACTTTGGCATTTGGAATTAGTATTGTTTTGATAGTTTGGTTGAGTCGTTTGGAACGAAAGCAGGTTTGGCTGTCTATTGCTTTGGCTTTGGTATTGGGCGGTGCTATTGGTAATTTAATTGATAGAGTTGTTTATGGATATGTGATTGATTTTATTGATATATATTACCAGAAATGGCATTGGCCAGCGTTTAATATTGCCGATAGTGCAATAAGTGTGGGAGCGGTTATGTTGGTGGTGGATGCTATTTTGGAGGGGAAGGATAAGAAAGATTCATAAGAATGGTGCAGTGAAACCTATAAATAGTTGTTTGGCTTGTTTGGTTATAGGACTTACGCATTGACAAGACAATTAAACTGTTTAAATACAATATGTTGTATTATTGGTAATTATATTTAATGTATATATAAGTTTTACTCTTAAAATTACATAATACCTTTATATATTTTAATATATTATTATCTTGCATCACCATTTTTATGAACATTATGATTATCAATTTAATTTTTGGGTAGTCCTAAATAAAGTAGTGATGGTTTCACAAAACCTGTCAGATTGCAAATACCTGACAATTTTACCACTACCTATTTTAGGACTACCGTTATTTTTGTTATGATATTTGTTTGAATTCTGCGTAACTTCAGTTAATTACTTAAAAATATACAAAGCTTTCGCTTTGGACTTCATAATTCTGTTTCTCCTCCTATCTAAATATAAATCAATCACCGGCTAATACTAATTTTGTTAAAAACTGTCTGAACTATTGATGATTTATACTCCAAAATATATTAAAACTCATGCTTCAATACCAAGTGTAATTGAAAAACCGGTGTTTTAACTCAATTTATAATACAAGTTTAAATACTGAGGAAAAAATATGGCAACTTTAATCCCTAGAAAACAAAATGACGAACACATTGTAGAAATTGTCAGCGATTCTGGAGCAGGAGCTAAAAAAGCAGGCCACACTTTTGGTAACATACTTGCCAAAATGGGTAATGGAGTTTGGACAGTTGAAATTATTCCCGACGAAATAAAGCCACCAGCACTTTCC
>JAUCGN010000212.1 GCA_030378125.1 Thiotrichales bacterium HSG1
AATTCCATTAGAATTTAAAAGTATCCCGTTAGGAGTAATAGTTTTAGCCACTAATAAATTTTTTGATAAAGATGTGACTCGTTTATTACAACTGTTTCGCCATAGCTTTGGTTTAGCTTTAAATAATGCTTTAGCTCATAGTAATTTACAAAAAATTGCGGCTCTTGACGTTTTAACTGGAGCTTATAATCGGCGTTTTGGACTTACTAGATTGAAAGAAGAATTTAATCGTGCCATACGTTCAGATACATCTTTGGGGATTATCATGATGGATATTGACCATTTTAAATCTATCAACGATACTTATGGACATTTAGTTGGAGATAGGGTATTAGGACAGATTGCCGAATCAACCTATCGGGCTTTGCGAGAAGGTGATGTAGTAGTGCGTTATGGTGGTGAAGAATTTTTAATCATTTTACCCGGTGCTTCTCTTTCTAACAGCTTACAATTGGGGGAAAGAATTCGGCGTTTAATCACTGAAACTACGGTACAAGATGGTGAACAATGTATTAGTTTTACTGCTAGTCTTGGAATTACTGCTTTTCCAGAAGACAATGTAAAGGGGGAATTAGAATTAGTAAAACATGCTGATGATGCCCTTTATACAGCCAAAGATCAAGGGCGAAATCAAGTAGTATTGGTACAAACGTAATTTTTGGTAAATTTAAAAAGGTAGGTACTGGGGTCGGCTATTAAGAAAATTTTAAAACTTGTTAAATGTCAATTGATTACAACTTTAGCAATTTTATATAACATAACCTACCAGTTAAATAATGTTCAACAATATAGGAACTATTGAGTTATTAATCAAATATATATGTCAAAACTATTAAATTTACGTGTAATTGAAAATATTAAGTTGGCAAGCTCAAAAAGGGGACCAGAGTTTTTAGAACTTCTAGTGAGCAATTTTTTGGAACACTCATATGAATTGATTGATAAAATAAATTTATCTTTCAAAAACAAAGAACCTAAAAAGTTTAACAACTATATACATCAATTGAAAGGAACCGCAGCCAGTTTTGGGGCGGAACAATTAGCTCAATTATGTATTGAAATAGAAGCTACAGAAGATTCTAAAGTAGAACCATTAGTCAAAAAATTGTTTGATTGTCATAACGAAATCCAAACTCAAATAAAACAGGCGTTTATCAGTTAAATTTGTAACTCCTCATTAATAGCAGGTAAAATTCAAAAGATAGAATTTGTTGGTAGTCCTAAATAATGTGGTGATGACCTCAAAAAAAACTAATAGGTTTACCACTACTTAGTTTAGGAATACCAACTTATTTAAGTAATAAAGTCTATGAAAAAACTATATAAACAGTTTAAATTATAGCGGCATAAGAACTACCTGACTATCGGTACGATCTGATATTTCAATTTTTTGTTATTAGTTTTTCCAACTACTATATTGGCTAAATTAACTAAATTTTTAGTAGTTTCCAATTTAGTCGTAAAAGTTCTAGTTGAACCGGGAGTCGAAATAGTTATTTTTGCATCAACCGATCTGACTGGCACCTGACCATCACTATAATAGTTAACCCCTACTAAATATTTTCCCACTTGTAAATTATTACAATCAGTATAATAATGTTCTGGTCCAAAACCTTCAGTATTATCAACATCTAAATAACCACTATTACCAGCTTTATTACCAAAATAAACATTGGTTTTATCTGGCTCAAGAACATGCAAATCAATATCATTATTGTTCTCAAGATTCCAAGTTAATGTCACCGTAACTGAACCACTTTTAGCGATTTGAGGCGGCTTTTTCAACTTGCCTAATTCCTGTTTGATCTGCTTAACTAGTTCAGTACGCAAATCATAATGAGGTGATAAATAAGTATCATTAAAACTATGAGCAGGAATAGAACCTATATGATCAACAATCTTTCCACTGTCAATTCTATGTAAAATCCAATTTGCTGACAGTGAACCGGGAATAGTGGTAATTATATCAAGGTGATTAGTTATATAAGTACCTTTACCTCCAACATGACCAGCCGGAGTCGCTACCCCAAATATCCCAAAACCATCCATAGCAATAGTAGGTTTTTGGTTAGCAAGCATTTGGCGAGCTAAATTGGTGTAAAAATTACCTTGTGAATGAGAGATAACTAACAACTTTTGCCCATGTAAAATTGTCTCTCTATATTTTTCAACATGTTGATTTAATTCAGGAGTATTAACCTTATGTTGCCAATTATAAATTAATTTAGCTAACTTAACATACCATAAACGTTGATCTGAGGTTTCCAAAAGGATTTTAAAAGCATCATCTGAATAGTTATACGCCAAATCATAAGCGATATCTTTACTATTTAAGCTTAGAGCCAACTCATTCATAGCAACTAAGGCTTGTTTAGGTGTGGTCAATTCACCGTTGCTGAACACAACTCGAAATTCTTCCGGCTCACATTGTTGAGCATACGCAAAAGAACTAAAGAGTAATAGTATTATAATTCTCATAGAAATTTTCCTCAATCACACACTGGTTCAGTTGGTTGCATAAAATATGCTCCACCAACAAGTTTACTTGATTCTAAATAGTTGAATAAACGTTCTTTGGTGTTTGTGATCCAAATCTCTATCTCGTTGGATAAGACCTTTCTTTTTTCATAGTCACGAATTGGGTCGGGTAAAACTTTGAAAGTACAGCTTGTTGCACGAGCAATCTGTTCTGCAGCTTCCAAAGCAGCTTCCTTAGTTTTTGCTTCCATAAATTGTTGTAAAGCACGAGCTTCCTGTTCAGCAGCACGCTTTATTTTTGGAGAATACGAAAATTTTTGTTCAATAAGTTGATCAATATCATCACGTATACCATTTTCATTACTATCAACACCTTTTAAACCGGGAGAAGTTTGTCCCTGCACTTGGGTAAACATAGAAAGTTGGTTTGGTAGTGCCTCGACTTCATTAATTACCTCAGATTCATTGCAAGCCGTAATTAAAAATATTACCCAAATAATCAATAGTCTAACAAACATAATATTATTTCCATTTATGACGGATTTTGCTAATTATAGCGTTTCCTGATTATGTAAGATACAAAATTATAAGTAATGTTGAAAGCAATTTCGAGCATCAGCAATAGCTTGGTATAACTGTTTCGTATCTAAAATAGTAATTTTTCTAAGTTAAATCTGGTGCCATGTTTTTTACTTCTTTTTTTAGGTTCTTAATTATAACTCTTTTTGCTTCTTTTTCACAATTTTATAATCACTTAGGACTTACGCATTGACAAATCCAAAAAAACATTATTATAAATAAATTCAATAACTTAAAATAAATTATAGAGTAATTTTCCTGTGAACTTGAGAATCAAGATGTCTAATGCTAGGCATAAAATTTTGAATGAATGTAGATATAACTTCATTAAATAGGTTTTTTTGCAAATTATAACAATTGTCAATAAAATCAGTTATAC
>JAUCGN010000213.1 GCA_030378125.1 Thiotrichales bacterium HSG1
TAAATCCAAACACAATTCTCCAACTTAACCCAGCTAATAGTAATACAAATATTCCAGAAGATGCTATTAATAGGGAAGTACCTAAATCAGGTTGTTTCATTACTAAAAGAACCGGAATAAAAATTATTGCTAAAGCTACAAATAAACGCCCATAAGTTGGTGGTAATGGTTTACTGGCCAAATACCAAGCAACCATCAATGGTACTGCTAATTTCATAATTTCAGACGGTTGGAAGCGAAATAAACCTAAATTTATCCAGCGTTGTGAGCCATTAGTAGATTCTCCGATTAGTAACACAAGAACTAGTAACAATATACCAAACATGTAAATCCAAGGTACAAATCCAACAATTTTTTGGGTACGAATTTGAGCAAGTAACAATAAAACTCCAAAACCCACTAAAAACCTTAATACCTGTCGAAAAATTAAGTCAATATTTTGGCTACCAGCACTATATAAAGTCACCAATCCAATAACTGATAGCAATAACAAACCGGCTAACAAGGGATAATCTAAATGCAAAAAACTATTGTTATGCCAACTAGTTTGCATAAATTATCCAGTTTTTCTGACTAAGTTAAAAGTAAGAACTTCTAAATCTTCCTGAAACTCTTCACCATATTCTTGAGCGGCATCATTTTCTGCGTCATAAATCCAATTTACCACAATATTTTTATTATTATCATTAACTTCTTCTTCTAAAAGATCAAACAAATCCAACAACATTTTGGAGGAACTACTGTTAAAATAAATTAATTCAATATTAATAGTAAAATTTTTTTTACCTAAATTCCCTAGGTAATTTTCTAACCAAGAAAAAAGGGGACTAGAAAATTCAGTGATATTTTCCGGATAAGATTCACCTTTAAGTCCAAGAATATTTGTATTTGCATCAAAATAAATTTCTGGGGTATATTTAGTCGCTACAGTTTTCCAACTATCCATTTTAATTACTCTTTAAATATAAGTTTTTAACGAAAAAAATGAGAAATGCTCATCAATTGGTTGAAAGTTAAAATCAATCGGTTTAGAACTTTTTCTGGCTAATTCAATAAAACCTAAACCGGCTCCTTTAGTTAAAGATTCTTTTTTACGTTGTTCTTTGTAATATGATTTTAGTTCATCCTTATCCATATCATGTAAAAAAGTTAATTTTTGCGTTAACGGTTCAATGCTATTTTTATCAATTTTATTGCCGCACAACACGTAATAATGACCATCTTGATAGCCAATTACTACAATACCATTACTTAAACCACCATTTGTATTGAAGATTTTCTCAGCAGAATAATGGACAATATTTTGAGTTTGTTCTACAAACATGGCAAAAATTTTTGTTATTTTGGTGGAAGGAACATTTTCGGTTTGCATTCTACTCTTAAGAGTATAACCAATTTCTACTAAAAGTTCTTGAGAAATAAAACCATAAAAAGTAATTAAAATTCCCTGTTTATTACATTTTTCTTTTAAGTTAAAGAGATTATTAATATTTTTCATTATTTAAGAACCTATTGGAAATTTTACTATAAACCGACAGCCACTCCCTAATTCACTTTCGCACCAAACTTTACCTTGCATTATTTCAACTAATTTTTTTACGATAAACAATCCCAAACCGGTAGAATGTTCATCTGCTGTTGGTTTAGGAGTTAAACGAGTAAACTTACTAAATAATTTTTTTTGATCTGATTCGTTCAAGCCCGGTCCTTCATCTTTTATTTCACAACGTACCATTTGTAATTCTTTGGTTATATAAATATCAATTTTTTTACTAGCCGAGGAATATTTGACTGCATTAGAAATTAAGTTGTCTAGAATTTGGTATAGCATATTTCGATCAGCTGAAACTAGATATTTTAGTTCTGATATATGTAGATTTAACGACATTTGCTTAGCTTCTATATAGGGCCTGTAATGAACTGTCAAAGCTTGTATAACTGGCAACAAGTCAATTGTAGCGACAGTTAGAGACATTTTACCAGATTCAATCATATTTATATCTAATAAATTACTAACCAAGTAAAACATTTGTTTGGAGGCAAGTTCTATCATATCTATTGTCTCAAGTATTTCTTGTTGAGATAAGTCTGATATTGCTTCTTTAAGAAAACCGGCCGAACCCTGGATTGCATTAAGGGGGTTTTTTAAATCATGAGCAACTATACCTAAAAATTCATTTTTTTCTTGGTCTAATTTAATTAAATCTTGATTTTTAGTTCTTATCTTTTCAGCTAATTCAGACAATTGGTGTTGCTGTTTGTCACTCATTTTAACCAATAGTTTAGTCTGTCTTAATAATTTAGCATAATCCTTAGATAGTTGTTTATATATTTTATGAGGTATTTCTTGTCCTTTAGATTTTGCTATTGTTTCCTCTAACACTCGTTCTTCATTACCAAACAATGTATTTCTTTTCATAAAATTAATGTATACAATTTTTAATTTAAAAGGAAAAATCTTAAGGGTTAGTAATTCATGGAATGTATAAATGGAATATTATACTTAAGGAATGAAAATTATTGAAATTTTTAATGATAGTTATGTCAGGCCTTTGATACCTGACAAATTTTTCAAACTATCTTTGCCTTAAAGAACTACCGAAAATAATTATGTGGATTATATAAATAATAAACATCTAAAGGAGCAAGATTTGGCAATTTAACATAACGGTTACCTTGAGAATCTATTTTTTCCTCTTTAGCAAAAATAAATATCTCATTATTGTCTTCTTTTATATCAACAGGTTGATGGTCAAAGGAAGTATCCCTTATATCTTTAACAATAGTATCCACCCATTTAATCTTAGTTGCATTGTCACCAAATTCATACCAATTACCAGAAGAATTGTTGGAATACATTTTTTCTACAAATTCGTCCATAGCGATGCCCATTTTATCTGCTACCGGTTGCATAACTCGCCTAGTCCATTCTTTACCCATTTCCAGTTCTTCTTCTATTTGAGTACGATTACCAAACATAAAACTCATCATTTGGTGATGAACAATAATTGCATTTGGATAAGCAAATGAACGATCTGATAAAGAGGTAATTACTGCTGCCATACTTGCAGCTAATGCTTTAACCACAACATATACTGGAGCTCGACTACTTTTCATTGCCTCTAAAATCTTGGCCCCTTCCATTACCGAACCACCGTAACAACTATCTATCACCAAAAAAATAGGATATTCAGAACTTTTATTATTAAAATAGTGAATTCGCTCATTAACATATTTAGCGGTTCCCGAAAATATTACTTCCTCCAATTCTATTCTTCGATCACTAATGATTAAATGACCGTCAACAAAGGGTTCCTTTAAATATTCAGTTTTTTTGTTGACTTGGCTATCCCACATTTCTTTTTGTTCTCTTTCCGCAATTTTTTCGCCTAACTCTTCGAGTCTAAGACTACGTTTATTACGCTCAT
>JAUCGN010000214.1 GCA_030378125.1 Thiotrichales bacterium HSG1
AGGAAAAATTTACTGAGATCGCTGATAATAAACGGGACTTTAATGAACTTTGAGATATTTCTATAATTAACTGTCGCCAATTTTTTTGCATTTGGCTTTCGGCACAGGTAGTTTTAATAGTTTCCATAGCAGTTAAAATTTCCACTAACATTGCATGTTTTTGAGTGCTGGCTCGGAAAGTTTGATAAATAACTTTGCGTAATGGGAACTGGATTAAAATACTAAACATAATTATTATTGGCATGATATACAAAGGAATTAAAGCTAAATCACTGTGTAAAGTCCAAATAATTGCTATGAACAATAAAGCAAATGGTATATCAATTAAAGTCGCTAAAGTAGTAGAAGTGAAAAAATCTCGAAAGCTCTCAAACTCATGTAAATGGTTAGCAAATGCACCCACTGAGCTGGGATGGGAAGCACGTTGTGTAGCCAAAACTTGCTCAAAAATCATATTGGCTAACAAAATATCAGTTTTTTTACCAGCAATATCAATAAAATAACCTCTTATAGTCCGAATCAACAAATCGAATCCAAATACAATAGCAACTCCAATTGCCAATACCCATAGAGTCTCTATCGCATGGTTGGGAACCACTCTATCGTACACATTCATTACGAATAAAGGTGAAGCTAGGGCAAATAAATTAGTTAGCATTGATGCTATCATTACTTCAGTATAAATTGGCCAAGATTTGGCTAAAGTTCCCCAAAACCAGTTAGCCGGTTTTGAATTTGCTGCTTTACTGCGAGAATCAAATTTACAAATTGGTTCAGATAACAAAGCATTGCCAGTGTAATTATTCAATAAGTCACGGTTAGAAATCTCTAATATTTCTTGTTTGTTTGATGGTAAAATAATTCGGCTATTTTTTTTGGAACATTCAATTAACACACAGGCTTGACCATCTTTTAATAATAGTACTGCTGGCAATTTTAATTTGGCCAATTTAGGTTGTTTATTTAATTTTGTGGTTAAACCAGTTTGTTGAGAAGCACGGATAAATAGTTCTGAATTAAAGCGTTGTAATGGTAGTCCGGCTCGAATAGATTCTGAGGAAAAAGGATTGTTATGTAATTTGGTCAAAATAACTAAGCATTGTAATAATGGGTCATTTTGCCAATAGTTATTATTGGTCACGGTTGAGATTTCCTGATTATTTTATATCTCGTAGTCATAGGTGTTCGGGATATTCATCAATGATTTGGACAGTTTTAAATAAGCATCTGAAATAAAATGAGAATCCTAACTTATGAGATAATAGAATTAACGAAACAAAATTATCAAATTTAAGAAAGGATTCCCATGAAGATATTAGAAACAGTTTTAGGAAAAATGTCAAATATAAACAAAGCAAAAAGAAATTTTATAGTGGTAGTATTGATGAACTTAATGCGTTTACGAGGCAAAGCCAATTATCGAAATTTAAGTCGTTATAGTGATTATCATGAGAAGAGTTATTCACGCTGGTTTAAACGTGATTTTGATTTCCTAGAATTAAACAGATTAAGCTTGGAACACAGATAAAACCATGATATTAGCAGTGAATTGTAGTTTTATAAGTAGGTAAACATACTTACGGTTTAGATAAGTTTTACAACGGTAAGCAAGGAAAAACTGAAAAAGAATTAGAAATCTTGGTCTTAGCTTTAGTAGATGTAGATTATAATACAGCTTATGACTTATCCACTCGTCAAATTTGTCTTATAACAGAACCAAATGAAACTCGTGTAGACAATATCTCATATTGGTAGTTCTTGCATAGTTTATCTCATTATTATTAATTGAAATTTAATTATATTCCTAACAAACAATTAATAGCAAGTTGTGGTTAAGCTTAATACTTAATTAATTCTGAGCATAATTATAAATAGGTTCAATGTCATATAACTTGACAACCTTTCCCATTTTAGTTTTTAAAATACCGTTAAATAGCTGTTCTAAAGTAATTTTATGATGAAAACGGATAATGCTATAGTTCTGTTTTAGAAGTTGTTCTCGTTCTTTTTCTTCTTGTTGATTATAATAACGATGGTTGTCATATCCGTTGCATTCTAGGATTAATTTTAAATCTTTGATAAAGAAGTCAACTCGGTAGCTACCAAAACTATAATTATGGTGAAATCCAAAGCCATCAAATACTTGAGCAAGAACTTGTTGCCATTCTATTTCACCTTTGGTATCTGTTCTAACCAATGTACCAGTGTTGCCAAAAATCTGTTTTTTCAGTTCAATACCAACTACTGAATCCATACCTAATACAATCTTGCTGACAGCTTCCACATTATAGCCATTCATGCGGTTTGCTTTCCCACCTTGAGCTTTGATTGTCTCGTGGTCAATTTTTTCGTGAGGAATATTGTGCTTTTTTAGATAGTTGTTTAGGGTGCTGGCTGGTTTATCTAGGAATTTGATGATGTCTTTTTTGGTGTATATTTCTTCTGGGAAAGATGCTTGTAAACCAAATTGCTTCATTAGTTTAATACATTGTTCTTGGACAGTTTGTTGGATGTTTGGGGTTATGCCACAGGCTTGTTGGATAACGTTATCTATAGCACTACGTGCAAGGGCAGATTGCAATATAACACATCTTTCACCAATATGTATTTGATTTGGTCTTAATTTACGGTTTGCTAATGCTAAGGAATAGCCACGTATAAAGGATTCAATAAAGTTACTACCATAAACTGTAATATTCCTTCCTTGATATGGGCTATTTGTAGCTATAACTTTTACTGACAGTGATTTAGGCTCCATGCTAAAATCCTTATCAATAAATGGTTTAAGTGCTTTTAGAGGCCATTTAGGCTCCATGCGATGTAAGGCCATACGACCTATCCCTAATAAATCAGATGCTCCTCTTTCACTCATTACCGGAGTATCGTCATTTAAGATATAAACATCACATTTAATCCCTGGAATTAGTTCAACTTCTCCGTATTTAATAGCTTGTAGTTCTTGCATAGTTTATCTCTGTGTCAAATATTTTAGAGTAACATAGTTGGTAATTTGTGTCGAGTTGGAGGAATTTTTTGCTTGGTTGTAATTACATCGAGTTAAATATATTTTCAATTAGTCATTTCAAATTCAACGAGTTCTTTGATTAGTTCATCACATACAATAACGCTATCGAAATATCCTTGGCAATCAATGTCAAAATTATATCTGTATTCTTCGGCACAAACAGTAATTGCAATTAAATCACCTCTGTATTTGGATTTGTCGGTTTTAAATGTGGTAGTGGCAATTACTTCTTCTAATAATTTGTTTAGTTTGTGGGATTTTGGTAGTGGGTTCGGACTATTTTGGAATTTACAAATATTCTTAAATATCAATATGTTATACGAAATTACTAATGTCCGTAATTAAATGATATTTAACAAGTTTTAATTTTTTCTTAA
>JAUCGN010000022.1 GCA_030378125.1 Thiotrichales bacterium HSG1
ATCATGGGAAAACAACTCTAACGGCAGCCATAACTAAGTGCATGGCAGAGAAGTTTGGGGGCGAAGTTAAAGGATATGATCAAATTGATAATGCTCCAGAAGAGAGAGAAAGGGGTATTACAATTGCTGATGATGTTAAACCTAGCGTTATAGCTCGTAGTACACCAGGATTCTCTGGGGCTGACTTGGCTAATTTGGTTAATGAAGCTGCATTGTTTGCTGCCCGTCATAACAAAAAAACGGTGGATATGAAAGAGTTTGAATTAGCCAAAGATAAAATCATGATGGGGGCTGAGCGTAAGTCTATGGTTATGACTGAAAAAGAAAAGAAGCTAACTGCTTATCATGAAGCTGGTCATGCTATAGTAGGCCGCTTGGTTCCAAACCATGACCCAGTTTATAAAGTTAGCATCATTCCTAGAGGTAGGGCTTTAGGAGTGACTATGTTTTTGCCAGAAACAGATAGACTTAGTTATAGTAAGCAAACTTTGGATAGTAAAATTTCAACTATGTTTGGGGGAAGAATTGCAGAGGAGTTAATTTTTGGGGCCGATGCAGTGACGAATGGAGCTAGTCATGATATTAAGCAAGCTACTAAAATTGCCCATGATATGGTGACGAAATGGGGTTTGTCAGAGCTATTAGGACCATTGGCCTATGGGGAAGATGATAATGAGGTATTTTTAGGCCGTAGCGTTACTCAACATAAAATGTTATCTGACGAAACTGCTTACACTATTGACGAAGAAATTCGAGTTATAATTGATGCTAATTATAATCGGGCTAAACATTTGCTGGAAGAAAATTTGAGTGTTTTACATGCAATGTCTGAAGCTTTATTAAAATACGAGACTATTGGCAGTGAACAGATAGATGACTTGATGGTTGGCAAATTACCTATTCCACCTAAAGATTGGGTTGATAGTAAGTGATAACCGTAAACTACTTTGAAAGGATATCTTAATGTTTCTTTAAAGGTTGCCAACCATGAATAATGAAACCATCTATCAATCTGCAATTTCTTCCATGCAAGAAGGAGTTATGCTCCAATATACTAATGGAAAAATTGGAATTTGTAACGCTAGTGCTAAGAAGATTCTTAAACTGACAGATAAGCCGTGCAATTTTAATAAACAAAAAATAATTTGTGAGAATGGTAGTTTACTGAAAAAAGAACATTCACCTATTCAAATTAGTTTACATACTGGTAAAGAGTATTTTAATGAAATATTAGGAATTTATAGAACAGATGATTCTCTGGTTTGGATATCGCTCAATAGTAAACCGTTATTTAGAGATGATAAAGTTTATGCAGTTTTAATTACTTTTGTTGATATAACTAAACGTAGGCAAGCTGAAAAGACTTTAAAAAACAATGAACATCGTTATAAGGCAATAATCCAAGACCAAACAGAATTGATTTGTCGTTATCTACCAGATGGTTTATTGAGTTTTGTTAATAATGCCTATTGTCGCTATTTTGGTAAAACTGAAGCTGAACTGATTGGTCATCATCTAACCCCTTTTAGTTTTGATGACTTGCAGGATATTCTAATCCAAATAATGGAGGAATTAACTCAAGAAAATCCAGTTACAGAAACTGAAAATTCAACCATTTCACCATCTGGCAAAGAACGTTGGCAACATTGGATAGTACGAGCAATGTTTAATGAAAAAGGAGAACTGTTTGAATATCAAGCTGTTGGTAGAGATATAACGGAACGTAATCAAGCCGAAAAAGAATTACGCCGAGCTAAAGAAGAAGCAGAAGCTGCAACCAAAGCCAAAAGTGAGTTTTTAGCCAACATGAGCCATGAAATTCGTACTCCCATGAACGGTGTAGTTGGTATGGCTGAATTATTAATAAACACCGAATTATCCCCCAAACAATACGAATATGCTCAAATCATTCTCCAATCCACCGATGCCTTACAAACTTTAATCAATGATATATTAGACTTTTCTAAAATTGAAGCTGGTAAACTATCTTTAGAATCTGGTGTTTTCGACTTGGAAGCCGCTATTTTAGAAGTAGCCCGTTTACTATCTATGACGGCAGAATCTAAGGGGTTTGAGCTAATTGTGCGTTATGCTCCGGGTGCTCCTCATTTTTTTGTGGGAGATGCTGGTAGGATTCGACAAATCCTTACCAATTTGGTCGGTAATGCAATTAAATTTACTAATGTTGGTCATGTATTGATCAACGCTGAATGCCAAGGTCAAACTTCAAACCGTATGAAAATTCAAATTGAAGACACTGGTATTGGTATTCCGGCAGATAAAATTAATAATATCTTCTATGAATTCACTCAAGCGGATGCTTCAACTACACGTCAATTTGGAGGAACTGGTTTAGGTTTAGCTATCAGTCAGCAATTAGTGAAAATGATGGGGGGGGAGATTGGAGTTGTTAGTGAGTTAAATAAAGGTTCAACTTTTACATTTACTATAGAACTACCACTTGCTAAAACTCAACCGGAAAATATACCCAAATATGCTCAAATAGATAATTTGGAAAAGTATAAACAATTGAAAAATAGCCGTATTTTAATTGTTGATGATAATACTGTTAATCAAAGAATTTTACAAGAGCAATTAGAAAATTTGCAAATTCATACCAAAACTGTTGCTACTGCTGAAGATGCACTGCAAGCTTTACGCGCTGATTCTTACTGGTTAGCTATAATTGATTATTTTATGCCAATTATGGACGGAGAACAATTAGGCAAGATTATAAAACAAGACTCGGCCATTAAGGATACGATATTAATTATGCTGTCTTCTGCCGGTTATCAACAAGAAAGTTATCGTTTAAAAGAAACCGGTTTTTCAGGACATTTAATTAAACCACTTTCCCAAAATCAGCTTCATCAAACCTTATTATCCCTTAGATTCGCCTTTGAACAAAAAGAATCATCAGAGTTTATCACTATGGAAAAAGTTGATAAACTTAAATTCAAGTATAAAACTTATTCCAATATTTCCGCACTGTTAGTTGAAGATAATGATGTTAATCGTTTAGTAGCAAAATCTATGTTGGAGCAAATTGGTTGCAAAGTAACACAAGTAATTGATGGAATTCAGGCATTAAAAGCAATTGAACAAGAAACGTTTGACATAATTTTTATGGACATTAACATGCCGGGTATGGATGGCTTTGAAACTACTAAAAAAATAAGAGAATTAAAATCCAAAAATATTATTGTTGCTATGACGGCTAATGCTATGCAAGGTGATGCAGAAAAATGCTTAGCTAAAGGTATGGATGCTTATATATCTAAACCCGTTGATTTAGAGCGTATATTTAATGTTATTAAACAATATTATCCAGATAATCAGACTTCCAATAAAGCAAAATTACCAAACTGTTCTAATTTACAAGTTAAGAAAATCTTACTAGTGGAAGATAATCCAGTTAATAGGTTTGTGACTGTTAATATTTTAGAAAAGATAGGTTGTTGGGTTGAAATTGCTGAAAATGGTAAACAAGCAGTACGAGTGTGTCAGAACAAAAAATATGATTTAATTTTGATGGATATTTCAATGCCAATCATGGATGGTATTGAAGCAACCAGCTTTATTCGCCAGCAAGATAAAAATACTCCTATAGTTGCCACCACAACTAGTTGTCAACCAGATGATATTAAAAATTATTTATCCGTTGGAATGAATAGTTGTTTGCCCAAACCAGTAACTATCGAAAATTTGACTTTGACCGTAGAAAAATATACATCTTTTCAAACCAATAGAACAGAACAGATAGAAGTACAGACCAGCGATAAAACTGAAATAAATAGTTTACCAATTTTTGATCCAATTCAAGCTAAACGCATCGCAATAGGTAACATTGAAATTTTACACAAAATTATTGACAAATTCACTCAAGATACCCCAAATCAACTCCAGAAATTACAAATAGCCTTACAATCAAGCAATCAAAAAGATGTAGAACGTCTAGCACATTCATTGAAAGGCAGCGCTCGTAGTGTTGGAGCTTCTCGTTTAGGAGAGGTGGCTTTTGATGCAGAAAATTTTGCTAAACAAGGTAACTTAAAACCGGTGAAACAGAAGCTATTTTCTGGGTTACAAAAGGAGTTTAAACACTTAAAAAATCTTTGGAAGCAAACTGATTGGGATAAATTGTTATAAATTAATACCTTTGCCAAATAGATAGTTGTTTTGGGAATGAAGTACAACTTCCCGAAATCCAAGTAATATAAGAGTTTCGGGAAATCTGCTTCGCTCCATTCCCGAAACAACTATCTATTTGGCGAAAGGTATTGTAAATTGTTGTACATTATGAATTATTTTGCATTACGTTGAGAAATTGAAATTGTTTGAAAACCAAAGGTTGTAATCTTGCGGAATGTAAATTTAAATGAGATAATCTTTCTTTGAGTAAATAGGTCGATTTCATTTTTTAGGTCTATATTGATATTAGGTAACCTATTATAAACCATTCTTTACTGACATTTTTCTATACTTTTACAAAGGTAAAATTATGGTAACCATAAAATATGTAGTGGTAAACCTTCCAGAATTTTTGAAACATGGAGTATTTTTTGAAGATGTCACTACTTTGTTTATGACTACCAAATCTATTAAATCAAATTATGACTAAAACTTCTATCTTTCTACTGATTTTGATATCAGGTTTCACTTTTATATTAGGTTATAATCTAAACACTAATCCATCTGAAGTTGTAAACCAACCCACTACAAGTAATTCCGTTCAAACTTTCAATTGGAAAATGGTAACTACTTGGCCACCAAATTTCCCTATTTTTCAAGAAGGTATAGAACAAATGGCGAAAGATATAGAGGTTATGAGTGATGGAAGGCTAAAAATAAAGGTTTTTGCTGGTGGAGAATTAGTTCCAGCTTTACAAACTTTTGACGCAGTGTCTCAAGGTACGGTGGAAATGGGACATGGAGCATCTTATTATTGGGCTGGTAAAATCCCAGAAGCTCAATTTATGAGTTCAGTACCGTTTGGTATGACTACTAAAGGTATGAATGCTTGGTTATATTTTGGTGGTGGTTTGGAATTATGGCAAGAAATCTACAAACCTTTTAATGTAATCCCATTTCCAGCTGGCAATACCGGAATTCAAATGGGTGGTTGGTTTAATAAAAAAATTAATAATATTAATGACTTAAAAGGTTTAAAAATGCGAATTCCCGGTTTGGGTGGTAAAGTGTTAGCGAAAGCCGGTGGAACTCCCATTTTATTGGCTGGTGGTGAGGTTTATACTGCTTTAGAAAGAGGTGTTATTGATGCCACTGAATGGGTAGGCCCTTTCCATGATCAACGTTTGGGCTTAAATAGAGCGGCCAAATATTATTACTATCCGGGTTGGCATGAACCGGGTACTTCATTTGAATTAGCGATAAATACTAAAGCTTGGGCCAAATTACCACCTGATTTACAAAAAATCATAGAAGTTGCCACTTATTCAGTTAATCAACGTATTTATTCAGAAATGGAAGTTCGTAATATTGAAGCTTTACAAGAACTTGATAAAAAAATAGAAATATTAGCTTTTCCAGCAGAAGTTTTAAATGAATTTAAACGTTTAACTAAAATTGTTTTGGATGATGAGGCTAAGAAAAACCCTGATTTTAAAAAAATTTATAGTGCTTATAGTAAATTTCAACAAAACAATGCGGATTGGAGTACAATTTCCACTGATGCTTACGGAAAGCTAATTAAGTGATAGATTTTCTTTGGGTTAATATCATGAAAGTCAAAATCTAATAATTTTGTCGGTAATAATATGTAACCCAAATTACCTGCAGTGTGCTTGAAGTGTTAATTATAGTAACATTCTTATAAAACCACATAATAGAAATAAACTATAGTTAAAAACATATGAGTTATAGTAAAGATTTCAGAAAACGTGCAATAGATTTTGTTATTGAAGAAAAAAATAGTATGAGAAGTGTAAGCAAAATATTCAATATACAGTACTTGGTATAACATCTAAAAAAAAACATTTAGTTATGAAGAACAAGATAAAGTGCAAGTAGAAGAATTTGAACAAATAGTTGATTGTATAGATAAAAAACAACTAGTATATATTGATGAGAGTGGAATCAAACCCAATATAATTCGAGATTGCGGTTGGTCACCCAAAGGAGAAAAAATATTTGGATGTCGTAAGGGTAAACGTGAGAAAAATATAAATATTATTGCAGCACTTAATGAACGTTATGGCTCCATTCCTTTATGAGGGAAGTATGAATACTGATTTGTTTAATATTTATTTAGAAGAGGTTGCCAGCGTTAGAACCAGAGCAAATAATTATAATGGATAATTTTTCACAAATCAATTGAAACTGAATTATTAATAGAGCAATCAGGATGTTTGTTATTATTTTGGCGGTGGGCTTGAAGTGTTAAATTTTATAAAAAAAAGTATGAACCTTCCAAAGAATTTTGATAAATTTTAAGCGAAACGTTGGGTTAAAATATCTTCCAGACCCAATGCTCCTGTGATAATGCCAATGGCAACCGCAGGAACTACACCTATTATCCAATGGATACGGACAAAATTATGAATGATTTGATGAACATCCAAAGTTCGTTGAAGCCCATCTTTGGATTTGGCATAAGTGTTCGTTAGTCGTCGGAAGGTACTGTTTTTACATCGTAAAGCAGCATTTTGAGCTTCAACATGATTGGCATGAATTTCTGGTTCATCAAGAGTTTGCTCAGTATCAGGATGTTCTCTATTATGAAAAATAGCTAAAGGCGATTAACCACCTAACACCGTTCCTGAGCCGCTGATAGGTGGGTCTTTAAGATTAAATTAGAGTTAATAATGTCCCCACATTCTGTAAACTTTGATTAATCTTTCATTTTCAAATATTTCACAAACTAATCGGTGTTGTTTATTGATACGGCGACTAATTAAACCTTGCATATCACCTTTTAAAAATTCATATTCTGGTGGATATTTAAGAGGATCAAATTCAATGATTTCAATCAATTTTAATGTTTTGTTTTTCAATCCACTTGAAGCTAATTTTTTAGCATCTTTTTGAGCTTGTGACATGAAAACTAATGTGTACATTACCAATCCAATTTATCCAATGTTACACCATTTTCAATAGGCTCATTTTTAGCTTCTTTAATACTTTGTACCATGCCATCAATTTTTCTCAAGTAATCATCATCACTTATATATTCATACTGTTCTAAAATTTTAATTTCATTTTTTGTAAAATGATTTAATAACCAAAAGAATTTTTCATTTATGTTGTCATCAATTTTTAACGTAACTGTCTGCATTTTTATTCCTTTTCAATCAATTTGAAAGTTTATTCTTCTTTTAGTATCTAACACCATTCTTGAGCCGCTGATAGGTAGGCTTCCAAGACAAAGTCAGAGATAAGGTACATGACATTATTGCTTATGCAACCTACCAAATTATAGTTTATTAATCATATACGGCTTACGAGTTACAAAATTATATTTTATCAATTATATACAGCTTACGAGTTGCCCCCCCCCCCCATTTTAATGGTTTTACAAATCTATTTCTTTATTTATATAATTTTCAATATCTTTTTCTATCTTTTTGAATAAAAAACACGATTCAAAATTTGTATTATTGGATAGTAAAGTCTCAATTTTAGTATCCAGATGCCCAACTTTATTGAGATATGCATTAATTTCATTTTTTGATTCTTTTTTTATTTCTGATTCTTTTTCTTTTTTTAGTTCGTTGCAAACTGGTTTTAGTAACATCAATACAATATTTTTAAAAATAGTATGCCCTTGAATGTACAAATATGCATTTTCTTTTGTTAGTCCACAGCTTTTAAGTTCCTCACCAAAGCGTTCAATTTCACCTTGGTAAGAGGGAAACTTATTTTCAAGTTGATTTAACTTATCAGTTACTTTAATTCTTATTTTTTTTAGCACTATTCCTGAAAAATGAATAATACCTTTTAATTTATCTTTTTTTTCATATTCTAAAATAATAAGGCTACAAAAATCTGATAAAGTAAAATTACTATCTTCACCCTTACTATAAAAAAACAGATTCCATAAAAATAATTTATAAACAATTGTTGAAAATGATTTTAAGAATTTAGTAAAATCAATTTTAGGTGTATCATTATAGGTAGCACTAACACAAATACTAGACAAACTCTCAGAAAAACAGTTTAAATTTTCTATAGAATAAGAATATGTTTGAAAGATATATATGCTTTCGTTTATCTTTTTGGATATTCTTTTTTTATCATCAGGCATATAATACGAATTTAAAAGATAGTCGTAATCACTATCTACACAAATTAGTAAAAATTTACCAAGTCTTTCTTTTAATTCCAAAAGATTACTACTTCGGGAAAGAGCATTTTTTTTACCTTTTACCCATAAATCATCCTTCGACGGTAGATTAATTTCAAACTTAATATTATTAGGTTTTTCATAGCGATTTAATATCATACGCCAAAAAGCAATATCAGCATCGCCTTCAACATAAACAACAATTGTTTTTTCCTGATTTTTAGGAAAGAAATTAATAGTATAAGTCTCTAAAAAATCTGAGCTTATGTTATCAATTAACTTAGACATAATTTTTTATCTTTTCTCATTCTTAGCAGTGATAAGATCGCTTATTTCATGTGTCTTATTCATCCAACCCTGCATAACCAATCCAGGAGCATGAGTTGCTAAAATGATTTGGACATTAGGATTGAGATCGCGGATAAATTTAAGTAACTTTTTTTGCCACTCTATATGCAAAGAAATTTCTGGTTCATCCATAAATAGTATAGATTGCCTGCCATCTTGAAGAAGAACTGTAAGTAATATAATTAATAATTGCTTTTCTCCAGAAGAAAGTTGAAATGGAGTAATTTCCTTGTTATCCAATAAAAATGAAATTTCATTTTCATTTCGGTTTACTTTTTTGCCTGTCTCATCGAACAAAGAATCAATAATATTTAAAAATAGGGTGTGGGGCTTGCTTAGTGCAATTAAGTCTCTTCTTATATTCTCGCCAGCAATTTCTACAATGGCATCTTTCTTTCTACTGATATTTAGCTGATAGTCCAAATACCTTTTCTGTAAATTATGTATATTCCAATCAAGTTCAGTTTTAACCTTTTCATTAGATAGTTTTCTTACTGCTTCAGATTGTTTTAAAGAATTATCAAAGGTACTCACAACATCAATATTAATTAATTTGTGGAATTCTTCTAATTTCATTTCTATGTTTTCAAAGGATGTGACACCCATTTCCATATGAACAGATTTTGTTTTTCGATATTTTCTATAATCTCTTCCAATACTATCCTTTATTTCTGAAAGAACACGTTGGTATTTTTCATTTATTTTTGCTTTTTCCTCAATATTTTTAATGCTATCATTTACATTAAGATGTTCATAAAATATGGATTTTTTATTATCAAAAGTAATTTTCAATGTAGCTAAAAACACATCCTCCTTATTAGGGATTGTACCTAATTCTAATAACGCATAAATGCAGATAAACACAGTACTTTTACCACTACCATTAACACCTGCTAATACATTGACATCAGGTTCTAAATTCCATCCAAAATCAAATTTATCCCATAAACCAGATATTTCAACTTTAGTTATATGATGAAGATCGTCAGACATTTGCTTGCTCCTGAGTATTGGGTACTGGGTGTCGACTATTAAGAAAAAATTAAAACTTGTTAAATATCAATTAATTACGGACATTAGTAATTTCGTATAACATATTGATATTTAAGAATATTTGTAAATTCCAAAATAGTCCGAACCCACTACCGAGTATTGCTAAACTGATAAATTAGGTTAATAGCTAAACTCAATAGTTCGGACAGTTTTTGAAAACTGAGCTTAGTTAAAATCATAACCTATTGAAATTTAAATGTTTTATTACTTTTCTTTGAAGTAAAAAATTACTTTAATAACAATATGTTATAAAAACTGTCCGAAGTATTGGTATCTAACACCATTCTTGAGCCGCTGATAGGTAGGCTTCCAAGACAAAGTTAGAAATAAGGTGCATGACGCTATTGCTGATGCACCCTACCAAATTACAATTGATTAATCATATAAGTACTGAAGCATAAGTTTTTAAAAAATAATTAATTAAAAATCAAATAGTTATTTTGTCAATATATACGATAATTTGTGCTTCGGTACTTACGGCTTACGAGTTGGTGTATGACGCTCCGCTTATACATCTTACGAGTTACCCGACTATCTGATTTTATTCTCGTTAGGCGTATGTTTACTCAGAATTTTTAATCCGTAAATCTGGATCGTTGGTCTCGATCTCCATGTTAGTGGCATCTATAATTGTAAGCGTGGGATTTTGTTTCTGTAATTTCAGTATATATATCTTAGCAGCGTTCCTGAAAGTGAGAGGAATAGTTGAATCTTTATGAATATCAATAAGTGTTTTCTGATATTGCTGTTTCATTTTTTTTGAATACTGATTGTAACTATTCAACGAACCGAGATAAATAAGTCGGACAACTTCCTCTTTTGAGGTTAAAGGATTATTTTTTGATGCCAAGAACTTCAAAAAAAATTGACAGTGACATTCATTTTTTGGCTCAAATAAAGCTTGTAGTGCAGTTTCGCGAAGCAAAGTTGAATATTCATCGCTGCTAGAGATAGATTTCAATAAATTGTACTCTTCAGCTTCACCCAACGCTTTAACTGCCGTATGTTTGATTGAATTAAATTGATCGCCCTTAACTATCCCTATCAAGAGATTGTTATATTTCTTTGAACGACCCAGACATTCAAGTGCCATATCCCGTGCTCCGTGACCCATGTTAGTATCTAATACAATATGTCTTAACACTTCATATGCAGAAAAATCCTCAAGGGTATATATTGATGCAACTAATGCCATCATAGGCATTTTTTTGCTATCACCTATTAGTTGGCTGATGGTCTCAAATTTATTTTTTTGTGCCAAGTCATGTAGCAGTGAATATTTATACTCATCTGATGCTCTCAATTTCGATGAATCAGTAGTAAATCTTTTTGATTCCATTACCACAGTATCTATAATCTCCTGATAATTAAGGGTATAATCAGATGCTTTTGATAAAGCATGATAACCTAGAAAAGTTATTATAATTACTGTTGTATAAAGTAGATGTTTCATTAATTACTTCTCCAAAAATGTATTTATAACAATAATACCTTTTGCCAGCCTAACTTCTATGTTAAACGGCACTAGACAAGGAAGTAAAGTGTCCGCTTCAACGCTATCCTGAGTGCAATTCGACCAAAAAGCGACTTGGACGAAGCACAGGAAAGATGAAACGTTTCATCAGGACAACTATAACTTAACCACCAAAACTGCACAATTGGCATAACTAATAACCTGATCAGAAACAGAACCAAGTATTACCCTATCCAAACCAGTACGACCATGACTTCCAACTACAATTAAATCAATACCTTTGGCATCAGCAATTTCAACTAAAACATCCGCCGGTTTTCCACTCAATACCTCTCCAGTCACTTCAATTCCTTCTTCACTCAAAAATGATTCTACCCGTTTAATTTCCTGTACTGCTTTCGTATAGCGTTGTTCCCGCAAGCTAGAAAAGACTACCGAAACTACTAAAACAGATGCATGAATATGTTTAGCAATACTCATTGCCGTACAAGCAGCTATATCGCTATAACGAGAACCATCAACTGCCAACAAAATTTTCTTACCCTTAATCACAGCAGTCTTAGGCACAATTAAAACACTACACTGAGCATAACCGATGACTTTAGCCGTATTGCTACCCTTCATCAGACGTTTAAACCCAGTCATACCTCTACATCCCATCACAATTACATCAATATAGTTTTGTTCAGCTTCATCTATGATTTCTTGATAGATTTCTATGCCATGACGCACACTTATATCACAAGTTACTCCAGCTTTAGTAGCCTCTGCTCTAACCTGTTCTAAATGAGCTAAAGTGTCATCATTTTCCTTTTCAATCAACTGTCTAGCCAAAGAAGCATGTTCTGAATTAGTCATTAATACCGACATCGCTATCAGCTTACCACCAGTCCTTTGAGCTAATCTAATAGCCTCATTGGTTGCCCCCACAGTTGCTTCCGATCTATCAGTTACCAATAAAATTCTTTCAAACCTACCAGTCGGAGATAACTGAGTGGCGTGATGTGGCATTTCAGCAGTATCTTCTTCAATATCATAAGATAACTCCTCTTCTTTCAAAAATTGTCGGGCCCTATTTTGTCTTATATTACCACTAATAAGAGCATACAAGATAATAATAGTTGCAACAGCTAAAGCTAAAAGTAACAAGTTAAAACTAACATAATTCAACATGTTTATTGTATCTTCAACTAAACTTATTTTTCCAACATCATATATATACACTACCATTTTGAGGGCTAAACTGAACAGTAGCAATACCATCAAAATACCAGTAACTATTTTAGTTAAATAGTCTTTTGCATAAGTAGCAGCGATGGCTCCCAAATGTACGCCAAGTAATGAACCGGCTAAAATAACCATTGCTATTCTTATGTCAACAAAACCGCTTACGGCATATTGAATCGTACCACCAATTCCGATTACAAAAGCTATCAATAGTTGAGTTGCTGAAGCCATCAAACCACCAGCACCCAATACATATATCATGGCTGGTACTGCGACAAAACTACCTACAGCAATGTTAGCTGCTATTAAACCGGTAAGGAAACCAATCGGAATAGTAAATAAAACTGAAATTTCGGCTTCAAGACTGGGAAAATACATCATAGTGCCGGGAATAACGGTGGAACGTACTTTCTGGGCTAATGGACTTCTATTGGGTTGAGCAGAGTTTCCGGTTTTAAATGCTTTTATGGAATTACGTAAATTATAAAAACCAAGAACTACTAATACCAATAAAAATACTATCGATACATAGATATTGGAACCAACATAACCAAAAACATTCTGGATATAAATATGTAAAGATGCACCACATAAGATTCCTATTTCAGCTGAAATTCCTATAACAATCCCTAATTTTATATCTACTAATCCATTCCTTATCCGTCCCAATGCACTAACTATAGACTTGGGAAATTTGTGACACATAGTACTGGCAACGGCGATAATGGCTGGAATTCCTAAAATCATCATTGCTGGAGTAAAAATAAAAGCTCCACTTGATCCTATAAAACCACTAACTAAACCTCCAACTAGCCCTATAAGTAGTAAAAGCAGCACATGTTGCCATTGTAGTGGAAAGATACCGGTTGTTTCTAATGTAACGATTTCAGTGGCTCCTACCAATGAACATCCAAGCATGAATACTAAAAATATAATTTGTTTTAACATTTTATTAATCCGATTCACTTTTTAAGTGGTTTTGCTTTGATTCCTAGCGTATCCCAAAAATGATTAGCGAAAGTACCATATACAAAAGAGAAAATAACGGCAATTGTAACTGGAATAAGAAAGTACCACCCACCTTGTTGTGACCAATTCATTATGGGAACTGAAAAATAGTACAACAAAAAATACAGAAATGCACTCAATATGGCTAGTGTGATGGTTTGAATCACAGATTTACCTTTGCCTGTTGTATCCATATCAATATTACCTCATAAATTTACTTTATTTCTTTGAAGGATGTTGGGGATAGGTTTTGCTTAACCCAACCTAAGCGTTTACCTCACTGCCATTAAGTTAAGAAAATTGATTGGAGTAACCACAAGGAATTACCCCTACAAATCATCATATTATGTAGTGGCAATCCTTTATGGTTGTTCTTAACTTAATGGCATTGAAGTGTTTACCTGAAGCATAAGTTTTAATATATTTTTGAATTCTGTTTAGCAATGATCTAGCTTAAAACTCCAAAATATTCAATGACTTATTTCTTTAGTAATTATGTTAAATCTAACTAAGAATTACTATAATGTCTTCTACGTCTTTTAATGGGAACATTAACATTTTTATCTGCTAACAAATTAGTCCACCAACTCGCAAACTCAACTACCTGACTTTCACCAGCTTTGGCACGCAATAACAGAAAATCATAACCAGCTCGAAACTGTGGATGCTCTAATAATTTGAGATTTTTTTTCTTCACTTTACGTTGCCGAGTTAAACGTAACTGCAATAACCAGATTTCTTGCATCGGTACGCTTATACGCCTTGGTATGGCTACCCGTTGTAATTTGTTTCTGGCTAACAGTTTTTGACCAATTTCAATTAATTCCTCTTGTAAATTAACACCTTTAGTTTCTTTATCCGATAACTGATTTAATAGTGGTGGCCATAATAAAGCTGCCAATAAAAATGCTGGGGTAACTGGCTTTTTATTACTTATGCGTTCATCAGTATCACACATAACTTGTTCGATCAACTTTAATGCTATTGGATTTTCTAAACAAGCCTCAGTTTGGGGAAATAGCTGTTGAAATAAACCATATTGATGTAATTTTTTAAATGATGCAACTGCATGACCGCTAAGAAATAACTTTAAAACTTCTTCAAATAAACGGGCGGGAGGTATATTGGCAAGTAAGTTAGCCAACTTGGGAATGGGTACTGCCGTTTTAGACTCAATGGTAAATCCAAGCTTAGCCGCAAACCTTATTGCTCTTAACATACGTACTGGGTCTTCTTGATAACGTAATACTGGATCACCAATTAATCGAATTATTCCGTCTTGTAAATCTTTTATTCCATTGGCATAATCAAGGAGAGAGAAATCGCTTATATTGTAGTAAATAGAATTGATAGTAAAATCACGGCGGCCAGCATCATCGTCTACGGTATCACCATACACATTATCACGAACTATTTGCCCGTTTTCAACGATTCCTTCACCTTGTCCATTGTCATGAGAAGACCGAAATGTCGCTACTTCAACAATTTCTCTATTAAAACGTACATGGGCCAGTACAAAGCGGCGACCAATCAAACGACAATTATTGAATAACTTCCTTATTTGTTCCGGAAGTGCATTAGTAACAATATCAAAATCTTTGGGGGTTTGTCCCAGCAACACATCACGAACCCCACCACCAACCAGAAAAGCTTGATAACCAGATTTATGCAACTGGTATAAAACATTCAAAGCGGCTTGACTTATATTATGGCGTGATAAATTGTGTTCAGGACGTGGAACACAAATTGGCGTTTTTCTAATCAAATTTTGTAAATTTTAAACAAGTGTGAGTATTACAC
>JAUCGN010000215.1 GCA_030378125.1 Thiotrichales bacterium HSG1
ATATCCTGTTTTCCTTCCGGCAACTTAGCTTCTAATTGATGCAAGAATAAAGTGGCTTCATCTAATAATCGAGTTGAAGAACGAGATGACTTTAACACTAAATTATCTGTGCATTTTTGTAATAAAATCTCTTCATCTTGAGTTAACTTTTGTTCTGCATAAATGATTACCGGAGTTTTGCAAGAGTCTGGAGCATCGTGCATTCGCTTGATGAGCTTAGTGCTAGAATGGTGTTCTATGTCCATATCTAAAATTACACAATCATATACCTTAGTTTGAATACAATGCAGGGTATCATCTATGGTCATCGCTTGAGTGACTTTTATATCATCATTTTTTATCAAATCTAAAATTTGTTGTTTGTGCGGCTCGGAATCAGAAATGATCAACAAGTTTTTAACTGGTTTAGTGATTAACTGCTCTATCTGTCCAAAAACTGTAAATAATTGTTCCATATCAACTGGTTTACGTAAATAACCAATCGCCATACCCATTGCATCATTACTCAATTCGGAAGCAGAAATAAAATGTACCAAAATATCTTTAGTATTCTGATTATCTTTCAGTCTTTCCATAACCGTTAAACCATCAACTTTTGGCAAACCAACATCAAGAATAATAGCATCTGGTTGATATTGTTCAGCTAATTGTAAACCAGTTTCACCATTATCAGCTACTAAACATTTAAAATCTTTATCTCTAGCGGTTTCTAGCAATATGTTTACAAAACTAGTATCATCTTCAATAATTAATAGAGATTTTTCATCATTAGTTAGATTATCTCGGTCATCCATAAAAACATTAGACATATCAGAGTTAGAAATATCACTAAAAGTTTTGCTATCAGTATCTTGGTATTTTATAAAGTCAGATTCTTCAACCTTTTGTGGTAGATATAAAGTAAAAGAACTACCTTTACCCTCTTCACTGCGTAATTCTAACTCACCTCCTAACAAATTAGCCAATTGGCGTGAAATTGATAGGCCCAAACCAGTGCCTCCATAATTACGGCTAGTAGTGCCATCAGCTTGTTGGAAAGCTGCAAAAATTGATTCCTGTTTTTCTTTCGGAATCCCAATTCCTGTATCAGTAACTCCAATTACAATCGTCTCACTGGATTTATATTTAACAATGTCATTATGTCTGGATGGATGACGGATGGTCATTTTGACTTCACCGTTAGAAGTGAATTTAAATGCATTGGACAGTAAATTGTTGATAATCTGTTTTAAACGTTGTCCATCGGTATCTAGTATTTGAGGAATATCATCGGCGATTGTGATTTGGAAACCTAATCCCTTATTTTCTGCAACTGGCCGAAATTCTTTCTCAATATTCATAACTAAATCAGTTAGTAATACATCTTCAATATTTATTTCAATCTTGCCAGCTTCAACTTTAGATAAATCCAAAATATCATTGATAAGTCTAAGCAAATCAATACCAGAGTTATGAATCGTTCTAGCATATTCAACCTGTTTGTCCGTCAAATTTTTACCTTTATTATCGACCAACAGTTGAGCTAAAATTAACAAGCTATTCAAAGGGGTACGTAGTTCATGTGACATGTTAGCCAAAAATTCAGACTTATATTTACTGGCCAATTCAATTTCTCTAGCTTTGGTTTCGATATCTTGTTTAACTTTTATCAAAGTAGTATTTTTATCAGTAATTTCCTGTTTTTGCTGTTCTAATTCTCTAGTGCGTTCTTCCAGAGATTCATTAGATTGACGCAATTCTTCTGATTGACTTTGTAATTCTTCAGTTTGATCTTGCAATTCTTCCGATTGACTTTTCAACTCTTCATTATTATGTTGTAATTCCTCTTGTTGTTGCCCCAATTCTTGAGCTTGATTTTGAGTTTGTTGCAATAGCTCTTGCATTTTATTGCGAGCTTCAACTGAATTCACCGCAATTCCAATCGTTGGCATAACTTGGTCAATAAATTCCAGTTGAATATTAGTCAATTTTTTGGAATTACCTAATAAAATTACACCTTTAACTGTATTTTCATATAAAAATGGCATCAAAGTTACATACTTTGGTATAGCATCACTCAGATTAGAAGCTATTTCAATGCTGATAGTTTTTTGTTCTTTAACTGTCCGTTCAGCTAATCCTTTGATAAACTCAAACTCATCTGCAATATTTTTGCGGCGATTGTGGGCATAACTTGCGATTAACTTAATAGGGTTAAGATTAGTCGATTTTTCTACCAAATAACATAAACCTATTTGTGAATCCAGATATAACGTTAAAAAAGAAACTGCATTATGAGTGAGTTCTACAATATTTTGTTCCCCACTCATCTGATCATTAAGATTATTTTGGCCAGTTTTTAACCAATCTTGCAGACTATTCTTTTCAGTTGCTTTAACCAGTTGTAAAGAAGCATTTTCTAAAGCCGTCTTAACTTCAGTAAAACTTCCTGCATACTCACTTTGTGGAGCGATCTCTTTACCCGCCGCTAAATCTTGTGAAACATGAACTATATCAGTAACTAAAAACCTTAAATTAGATGATAAAGTTGCCAAGACTCCTTCAATTTTGGCAAAATCACCTTTATACTCAGTTCCAGAAGTATAGTTAAATTCTCCTAACAATAACTCTTCTGAGACATGTACTATATCTTCGATTACTTTGCGTTGATTTGATAAAGCTATTGTCAGAGCCGTTCGAATTTGGATAACATCGCCATGATATTCCTTAGCTTGTGGTACAACAGCTAAATCACCATCGGCTAGACCTCTAGAAACTGATACGATATCATTAATTACAGCACTTAGACTGGACACAGCTTCTTCTAAAGATTGTTTTATTTGAGCAAAATCTCCATGATATTCCCCTTTAGTGACAACGTTCAAATTACCTTTAGCCAGACCATGTGACACTTGAACAATATCTTCAATTATCTTTGCTATATCATTGGCCATTTGTTGGAAAACTGTGGCTAATTGACCAATTTCGTCGTTACGATTTATGTCAAGTGATACTGTCATATGACCATTAGTCAATTTATTTGCAGCATCAGTTATCGCTTTGATTGGATTAATGATAGAATCGCTAAATAAGATGGCAATACTAATAACGATTATAATACCAATTCCAACTATGAAAATGCTCCATAACAACATAAACTGCATGCCACTGATAGTTTCATTCCAATCTATCTTGGCATGTAATGACCAATTTAATCCCAATATTTTTAAGGGTGTATATGTAACTAACTTGGTTTTACCATCGTAATCAACAATTTTTTTGATTCCGGTTTCACCTTTAGCCCTACTTGCTGGATTGTCCAATTTTATTTTTAGCAGAGTATCAAGTTCAGAAAAACGGGAGTTAGAACGTA
>JAUCGN010000216.1 GCA_030378125.1 Thiotrichales bacterium HSG1
CAATATTCATAGCCAACAAGCCTCCTAATGACCACCCTATCCAAACAGCATCATTAGGTAGACTAGCTGCCAACTGCTCAGTCAAACTTGAAAGGGAATAATCACACATTGGGCTTTTACCATGTCCGGGTAGATCGACTTGATAAACCCGCCAATCTTTAGCCAAATCTACAGCAATGTCATCCCAAATATTATTATTAAACCCCCAACCATGCAGTAATATTAGTGGCTTACCTAGACCTTGTTGTTTGATAAACATGATGATTATATAGTTTTAAAAAGTTATGAAATTAACTATCGTAGTTTATTAATATGCTCAATAATTTGTTTAACTGTATAACCTTTAGGAGCTATTAAGGGTTTAGTTGGTATAACTAACCACAACAATAGACTCGCTATTATAAGAATGATGACTGCAATTTGGATGATAGTATCAGTAATTTTATCGGTAAATTCAGCTACTAATTCTAAAACTTCATTTTCCTCTATTGTCGCAAACACCGCCCACTGCAACCCAAATATATTTAAGGGGGTGAAAACGGCAAATACAAATTCATCATTATAATCTATATATAAATCCTGCCCAGTAATACCGATAAAAACAGCTTCAGTTCCAGGAGTATTCACCTTTTGTAAACCAATACTAGTATTTTTTAAATTAATTTTGGTAACAATATCATTAGACAGTCCAGCCTGCTCAATTGCCAACAAGTAATCTTCTTTATATTCAACTAATTTACGACTATCATTACGCATCGTGCCGTCAATAGCCACAATATAACTTTCACCGGTATTACCTGATTTTTCTGATTGCCAGTTTTTACTATAAGTCATTATAGTATTTATATATTCACTATTTATTTGTAAAACTAAAATACCTATTTTTTTTCCATTTGAAAAGACTGGAGTTCCAAGAAATGCTGCATAAGTGTTATGAAATTGAAAATATGGAGTAAAATCTATTATCTTGGTTTGGTTGCTAGAATTAACTTGTTGAAAAAGAAGATTTAATGGGCTAGATGGTAATGTCGTAAATTTTACATTTTTATTGACAGAATATACAATCGTATCGGTTTCTATGTTAACTAACAAAATGTCTTCTATATCACCATGATATTGATTAATATGGCTATAATACTTATCCATTAAATTTTTACTATTTTTGGAAATATTATTCAAATTATAGATGGTAGCAATTACATTTTTATCATTAGAATATAACTTAATTTGTTTATGTAATTCAGTTAGATAACTTATTACTTGCTGTTTTTTGCTGTCCCTAATAGTTATTAATTGATTTTGATTTTTTTCTATAATTAATTGTTTAACTCGAATTTCTACAGATTGGATAGTAAAATATGCTATTGCATAAATTGACAGTATTAACACGGCTATACTAATGACTAAGTTGTTCACTATAACCGAAACTACTTGAAGGATTTTAAGAGGAGAAAGGAAATGGTGCCCAGAAGTGGAATTGAACCACTGACACAAGGATTTTCAGTCCTTTGCTCTACCAACTGAGCTATCTGGGCTAATCAATTCAATCATTCTAAAATATAACCAAAATAATGTCAAGCTATCAAACCAAAAAAACAGCATTTTCCACTAAATAATAGCTTCACCACAAATACTTATAATAATTGTGTTTAATATGTAATATATTGAAAATTAAGTAAGTTTACTTTTACACTACTCAAGACATATAAAAATATAAGTATTTGAATTTAATATAATAAAGTTAATAACCATATTATTTATGTGTATTTTTGGTGAGGTTATTGACTATTAAACTATTGATAGTCCTAAATAAAGTAGTGATGGATTAAAAAACTGCCATATTTCAAATACCTGACAGTTTTACCACTACCTATTTTAGGACTACCAAACTGTTATATAAATTGGCAAAATAACAATTGCTATTCCTTGTTTCCGTCTGTCTTCCCATAACTATAAGTTTATTCTTAATGTGAATTAAGGGTTGAAAAATTATCTTAAAAATCAAATTATTAAAATAATGTATTTTTTCTATTTTAAAAAATCAATTTTTTAACTTATTGTTTTTAGAAGATTCACAAATTTTAACCCTTAATTCGCATTCTTAACAAATAAGTAGAGAATTGTACATTGATAATTTTTTCATGTATCCTGCTGAGGATTAATTTCAACAATTGTAGTGGAAACTTACCATTCTAGGACTTACGCATTGACAACTTCTAAAAAATAATATTTCAATAAAATTATATACTTATAAAGTATATTTGATTTTCCATAATTTCTGTAAAAATTAAAGTATAAAATTACAATGTTAAGTTGCGTAAAGGAATTATGTAATTTTAAAATATAAATTATATGTATATTAAATTTAACTATTTATATAGTAACTTATTGTATTTAAATAGTTTCATAATATAATGACCTTGTCAATGCGTAAGTCCTACATTCAACTAAATATTAAAAAATAAATTTTGGATTCCAATCATATGAGCGATTCTTACTATAGTTACCATGTATTTTTCTGTACTAACCAACGTTCTGAAGGTGAACATTGTTGCCAAAACTATCAGGCTCAAGAGATGCGTAACTATTTAAAAAAACGTACAAAAAAATTGGGAATAGTTGGAAAAGGTAAAGTACGTTCTAACACTGCTGGTTGTATGGATCGTTGTAAACACGCTCCGGTTATGGTGATTTACCCTGAGGGAACTTGGTATACTTTTAAGGATAAAGCTGATATTGATGAAATTATCACGGAACATTTACAAAAAGGCCGATTAGTAGAGCGATTATTAATTCAAGAAAATTAACTGATGATCCTGAATATAGCTTCATTAGGGTACTGATTTATTATGACGTAAATCGTGTTTTTAGGGTTATTTTCTATAACAAAAATTGGTAGTCCTGCACAGAATAGTGCTTGTTCTAAAAAATATGTTAATTATCAAGCTGTTAATAGAATTATCACTATGTATTGCAGGACTATCCAAAAATTAACCAAAACTTACTTTTAAATAGTTAGATGTTAAAAATACTCACTGTTTTTTGCTTTTTTGAGATAAAAAGATAATCCATAATTTAGTTGATAAAATTAATAATTATATTGTTTGTGTGTATTTTTGGCGAAAGTATTGTTATTACCTAGTTGAGTATATGTATAAGAATCAACCACTATAGACTAAAATTCCTTAGTCAGTCTGCAACGAACTAAAAATACGACACTGGGCTCAAAGTATAATTAATACAAACAAAATAAAAATTAATAATAGCTAAACACGAATTAATAGTTTAAAATAGGCTCATGGAAGAACTAAAGCAATCAGAAAAATGCCCCGTATGCGGA
>JAUCGN010000217.1 GCA_030378125.1 Thiotrichales bacterium HSG1
AATTTAATCCAATTGAACATACTTGGGCTTCATTAAAACGTTATATTAAGAGGTTTCGTCATAAATTTGATTCGGTTACCGAAACTATAGAGTATATCTTTCTTAATATAGATTGTTTTTATGGTGCATAAACATAGGAATGTTACTATACTATATCACTCGCCTGAGTGGAAATTTTTTTGCTGACGGTCTCTATACATGTAAAATATTGATTTATTTAAAACTGCATTGGTCTAGAGAGACTCTCTCTCACAACGTTTGCATCAAATTAATATTTTTTATCTTTTGTCAATGCGTAAGTTTTATGGTATATAGATTTTCCCAATAAGATAAACAATAGTTACAGCAAATAAGTAGTTGATATTTATTTTACTTTACTTTATACTTAACGAATTACTTTAAAATTTGACTGTTAGTCGCTACAAACTATGTGTTTTTTTAATTTTTGATACTTTGTATCGGATAATAAATATAACCTAATTTCTGTTAGCTATAAAGCTGTTAATAAGTTATTGAAGGGGGGTCAAGACACTCATCATATTAGAACCGCATTATTTAAAATCTAACCATTACAAATTTCTAGGAAATAAAAATGCCAGCCTTACGCCCAGTATTCACCGCTAGTGTTATTCAGACTTTACAACAAGGAACTTCTGTTAATTTGATAGCTCATAACGGTCAAGGTAGACGAAGATTATTAGAAGATATAAAATTAGCTGGATTAAAAAATACCCAAGTCATAATCTTGGATATGGCTGATTATAAAGATAATTATAAAAAATTTATAGAGGCTGTTTGGAAAGAGTTTACAATTAGTGGTGTTATCCCTGAAACATTGGATGAATTAATTTCGAAATTAGAAGAGAGTGTCAATCTTAATATTATTTTAATCTTGCACCATTTTGACGAGTTATTAAATAATTCTAATATTGATTTTTACACCAATTTTTTTGATCAATTAAATGAAATTAAAAATCACCAAAAAATGGTCTTGTTATGTGCCACGAATGAACCACATGATCAATCTGTGGTGTGTGTTAAAGATAAAGTAAATCGCTACTCATGGTTGGATTTGGATAAAAAAAGAATGCCAAAATTAACTTATGATGAGATAATGGTTGAATTGAAATATCGTGATTTACCTTTGTCTACTGAAGAGCTTTCTCAACTGAGCAGGGTAACTTATAACAATACTAAACCTTATAGTTTGCTTAATTATTTGGTAGAAGAAATAGTTATACCAACGGATAGGGATATTATTTTTTCTACGAGGTTAAATACTTTAGTTAAAAAATTTCGTTCAGAGATGAAACAATCTAACAATAATCACTTTAATATATAGTATGTCTCAGAGTCCAGCGATAGAGTTTAAAGGCAGTCTTTTGACATTGATGATTCTGCATGTATTGAAAGGTGATAGTGCAGAAATTACCAAACAATTGATTGAGAAAGTTTCTAAAGTACCCGATTTTTTTCAACAAGCTCCAGTAATAATTGATTTATCTGCAGTACAAGACGCAAAAGATGCTATCTTAGCGGATTTGATCAAGTTGTTACGTGAGCAAGGTTTAATCCCAGTAGCTGTGAGAAGTGGCAACACGAGCCAAAATGAAATAGCAATTGGCAATAACTTAGGAATTTTAAAGACAACTCCATCAGCCCGTTCTCAACAACAGAAAAATGATATATCTGGTGAAGAACCGCAATATTCTACTGTAAAAATTATCAATCAACCAGTTCGTTCTGGCCAACAGATAGTTGCACCAGAAGGTGATTTAATAATATTATCTACGGTTAGTCATGGGGCTGAAATTTTAGCTCATCAGAATATTCATGTGTATGGTGTTTTACGAGGTCGAGCTTTGGCCGGATTTAATGGGAATACTGAAGCTAGAATTTTCTGTCAAAATTTCAATGCAGAACTGGTTTCGATTGCCGGACAGTATCAAGTAAATGAGGATTTGCCGGATAACTTGCGAGGAAAACCGACTCAAATCTACTTGCAAGACAATGTGTTAAAAATAGAACTGCTTTAAGTTTTATAATAATGAAAATTTAATAAAATTCAAACCTAGCAGGTTTCGGAAACTTGTCAGGTCTGCATTATTTATTAACCTTTTGTGCCTCAAAACCTAATTTCATAAAGCCTAAGTCACGAGCTGCCTCCATAGCCTTAATCACCGCATGATGAGGAGCATCTTTATCAGCACTAATCAACAATGGTGGATCAGATTCTTTACCAGCCGCTTGTTTCAAAGCTTGTTTAAGAGTATCCAGTTTGGAGTCGATTAAAACATGCTTAAAATCATTAATGGCATATTCACCATTTTCATCAATAATTATTCTAATCGACTGTTGTTCAACAGAACTTTCGTTTTTTGCTTCTGGCAGGTTTATCTTTAATTTAGTTTCCCGATTAAACGTAGTAGTCATCATAAAAAAAATCAGCAATATAAATACAGTATCAATCAGTGGAGTCAAATTGACTCTGAAATTATCATTGCTATTATGCCGTTTAAATTTCATGATTTTTCACGATTTCCATGTAATATATCCAACATTTTAACCGCTTCTTGTTCCATTGACATTATCAGTTCATCAACTAATGCACGAAAATAACGATAAAAAATAAAAGCTGGAATAGCTACTGTCAAACCAGCCGCAGTAGTGATCAACGCTTCTGACAAACCACCTGACAATACAGCCGGATTACCTAAACCAACCTCACTAACTGCTGCAAACATCCTAATCATTCCAGTTACAGTACCTAATAAACCCATCAACGGAGCAATTTCAGCGATAGTCCCCAAAGTGTTCAGGTATTTTTCAAGAGAATGAACAACTTGTCCACTGGCTTCTTCAATACTTATTTTCATCATGGCTCGACTGTGATGTCTATTTATTAAACCAGCAGCTAAAATTTGTCCTAAAGGTGAATGACTACGCAAAATATTCAGTTTTTGTTTATCTAATTTATTATTTTTCACCCATCTCCAAACTTGAGGTACTAAGTTTTTGGGTACTATATTTTTCTTACGCAAAAACCAAAATCTTTCAATAATTATAGCTGTCGCCAGTATTGAACATAAAATAAGAGGCCACATAATCCAGCCTCCTGCCTTAATAAATTCTAACATATTATATTACCTTAAAGAATCCTGTACTAACCAACCATTTACGATTTTCAAATCATCCAGACTCAACATTCCAACCGCTTGTTTTAATTGTAAAGTATTAATAACATAATCGTAACCAGCCGTAGAATAGTTGCTTTGAGCTCGCAATAAATCACGTTGTGCATTAACTACATCAACTGATGTACGAGTACCTAGATCAA
>JAUCGN010000218.1 GCA_030378125.1 Thiotrichales bacterium HSG1
CTTTAGTGAAATCTATAGTTCCACCTTCATCTTATGTTACAGCTATTAATATAAGAAATTTGGCTAATTATGATGATTGGAGAGTACCAACCATAGAAGAATTAGAATATTTATTCAAAGGTTCCATTCATAAAGATTATTTTCCGCATATCCAGCCTGATTGGTATTCTTCCGCAACACCTTATTCTGATGACAGTTTTTGGTGTATTTATTTTACTAATGGTCAGCGTGGACATAACAAATATGGTTATGGACATTTGATATTAGTGCGTCTTGGATAAGTTTTATTTCTACTTCTAAATTTAAAGTTTATAATTAACTGATGTTTAACAAGTTTTAATTTTTTCTTAATAGTCGACACTCAGTGCAGGAAAAACCTCCTCTGCCTGTACCAATTGCATCAAACTAAACAAAATGATTAATATATGGAACATGGGGTTATATCCTGTAAAAAAATCAACTAAATAATTTAATTATAATGATAACGACATTGTATAATAATCAGTTCTTCATTAGAAAAAGTATAAACTAAACGATGTTCATCTGTAATACGTCGAGACCAGAAACCGGTAAATTGATGTTTTAATGGTTCTGGCTTACCTAATCCTGAAAATGGTTCTCTCTGGATATCCTTAATTAAAATATTAATTTTCTTTAGAATTTTTTTATCTGTTTGCTGCCAATACAAATAATCTTCCCAAGCTCGATCACGAAAACAAATCATGGTGTATCAATTAATTCATGTTTTGTTAAATTTTTATGCATACGAACTTCCTCAACAGCCTCCAACAAATCCTTCATATTTGCACTAGAACGAGTTAAATATGCTGTTTCTTGCCAAGCATTAAAATCATCCAAACTCATAATTACTGCTGGTTTATGATTTTCATGAGTTATTACTAAAGGTTCATGATTATTATTAACTTCATCAATTACATTTAATAAATTTTGTGATACCTCATTTAATGTCATTGCTTGCATTGCTTACTCCTAAACTTTCAAATTTATTGAACAATTTTACCATCCTTATCCCCATAAAATCAACCACAACTTGACAACCAAAAAATTAATCTTCATAATTAACAACGCACTTAAGCTAGAGATTCTAGACTCGAAAAAAGTGGTAACCATAGAATGCCACTTTGCTTAAGTGTTCCCCTCAAAATTCTATGACTGCTATGGAGTATTATCATGACCAATCAAATGATGATAAACCGTGACTTTCACGGTGCTGTTATTTACCAACGTTCTTATGATGGATATTTTGATGCCACAAGTATGTGTAAAGCCACAGGTAAAAGGGTAAATGATTATTACCGCCTTAAATCCACTAAAGAATATCTTAACGCTCTTTCGAGTGATACGCATATTCCCGTATCTAATATAATTCAAGTAGTTAAGGGTGTTCAAAAAGGTAAAACAGCTCAAGACCAAGGCACTTGGATACATCCTCATGCATCAATTCACCTAGCGATTTGGTGTAGTCCAAATTTTGCTGTTATGGTAACAAAATGGGTATTTGAGCTCCTAACCGAAGGCTCAGTATCACTTAAACCCGAACCAACCCAAAAAATGGCTGAATGTGTCAAAATCAACTCTGATATGCTAGAAGGATTTGGAATAACTGGCAAAGCTAAACAAACTGCTCTTAACAATATTCTGAAAGAGAGATTTGGATATGATGCATTAGAAGAATGGAATGCAGAAACAGAAATTGCCGAAGCCCAGTTATTAATTCCAACCGATATAGCCGAACGCACTGGGTTAAAAAATGCCAGACAAGTTAACCTTAAACTAATCGAACTTAAGCTACAAACCCCATATCGAGACAGCAAGAAACGCCTTCACTACAAACTAACAGAAGCAGGTCTCAAACACGGAACATATCAAGACAAAAGTTACAATTCCAGCAAACCAATCCGCTCAATTAAATGGAATGAAAGCGTGTTAGCATTATTTGTTTAAGTTAATCAAATACTACAGTTGATTCAAGCATTAAATGACTGTGGTATTACCTGAAAAACCTCCTCCTCCTGTTCTAATTATTTAATAATATCTAATCTGTGGACATGTATTTTTCCTTTTTAATTGTCAGAATCAGAATTTACATGATTAAAGGATTTCCAGAATAAAGTCAAAGGCATTTTTGGTTTTCAATTCTGTTAATTCTATAATTCTGTGAATTCTGATTCAGATATTTTTTTGAACAGGATTTAACGGATTAAAAGATTAACAGGATTATAAACTTGTGTGCTTTTGATTTAATCATGTTTTATCCCTTAATCCGTGTAATCTTGTTCTAAATCTTTAAAAGATGTCAGAATCAGAATTTTCAGGATTAAAGATTTTTTGGCTTGTACGCAGGTAAAAGAGATTACAAAATGGTGTTGCGATGCACTGGGGCAAACTTTACAAAGCAAAAAAATAGAAGCTTATTCCGGAGCAATAAACGGAACAAAAACTGAGTCGATTTTATGTGCAGAAAATTAAAGATTTTCATCACCCCACCCATAGCCTACTATAAATAGCCTTCAAATTCAAATTTTAAGATTGACAAAATAAATATACTGGCTATATAATGTTAATGGTTATTATATTTGATAAAATTAGAAAATATGGATAAAAGTTTATCAGTATTCCACAATTCATATAAATGGAAAAATACGCCTTCAATATCAATATTCTATGGAATTATAATCTATATGTATTTCATGGATAACAAACAACACAATCTTCCACATATTCATGTCAAATATCAGGAATATGAAGTTGTAATATCTATACCAAAAGGCGATGTTTTAGAAGGAAATATACCAAAATCAAAAATGAAACTCCTTCAAGCTTGGATTGAAATACATAAAGATGAACTAATAGCTAATTGGGAATTAACTGTATCTGGAGAACAACCCTATAAAATTGAACCACTTAAATAATGAACCCAAGAATAAGCAAGGTATCAACTACTAACAATTATCAGTTAAATCTTATTTTTACCAATGGTGAAAAAGGGATTTATGATTGTTCCAATTTGCTTGGGTTTGGAGTATTTAAAGAATTGAAAGATAAGCATTATTTTAAACAAGCAAGAATAGTTGATGGTACAGTTGCATGGCCTCATGAACAAGATATTTGTCCTGATACACTGTATTTGGATTCAATTAAAATTTAAGCTAGAGAATCTAGACTCGAAAAAAGTGGTAACCATAGAATGCCACTTTGCTTAAGTGTTCCCCTCAAAATTCTATGACTGCTATGGAGTATTATCATGACCAATCAAATGATGATAAGCCGTGACTTTCACGGTG
>JAUCGN010000219.1 GCA_030378125.1 Thiotrichales bacterium HSG1
TAATATTGAAAATATAAATAATTATGCCTGACCAAACACAGATTTTAGATAATGTTTTCCTACATGATATAGAACCAGTTTTACTAGACAAATTACGTGTTGGTAAAGGTGACTCTGAAAAATTAGCTAAAAGATTGTTTGAAATATCTGGCAGTGAAACTAAAAAAAATGCAAAGTTTTATGCTACATTTTCGTTGCGAACAGAAGGTCGTAGTTCTGTAAATGTATTTGAATTATCTTTTAAGAATGATTCTGGCAATAATGAAGTCGCTTTTGTTATTCGTGTTTATCCTGATTTGAAAGCTGTAGAAGAAGAACAAATTGCTCAAAAGCTTACACTATCTGATTGTTTTCCTAATTTAATTCGTTCTGAGTTATATAATAATTTTGATAAAAAATTTGGGCATTTAGTCATTTATCAACATGTAAATAATAATAATGGCTCAGAAAATATTCACTTTAATGAATGTTTAAATATTTTATCAAATAATTCTGATAAAAAAATAAATCATTTTGTTGTAATGGTTGGAAATTTTATTGAAGAATTAACAGATAAGTATGAAAATATTGAAAAACATAAATATACTGAAATTGCTTGTTCAGATTTTTATAAACAAATTCTTCCACAATTGCCGCCAGATTTTATTATTAACGGTAAATCAATAAGTCAAAATAAATTATATAAAAATGAAGTAATTATAATTAGTTATAACAATAAAAATATCAATCCTACTGTGAAAGATATAACTCTAATCAATCAAATAGATAATTCAAAACATGATTGGTTAAAAATTAAAGTGAACCATACTTTTGATGAAGAAAGTCTAATTCGCGGTAGTGGAGACATAATTTACTTTCCTTTTATAGACAATATAACAAATATCCATATTTGGATTGGTGATGAAAAATCAAAATTTGATGTGGAATATTTTCATTCTTTTGAAGAAGGAAAAGAATATGAACTAATTTTTTTTAGTAAAGACATAGTTAAATTTACTACTAAGCTTGAACAAAATGGATTTGATCAAAAGTCTTGTATTTCAAATACTGAACTTAAAAGACTTTTAGAAAAGGAATCGACCGTTCGCCTGAGTAAACGGCATTATGATCTTCATTGTGGTAATATTTTAGCTTCAGAAAAAAGTGTTAAAGCTATTGACATAGGAGATATGAGAGATGATTTATTAGCCAGTGATTTAGCTAGACTAGAAACTTCTACTTGGTATGAAACGGCACAATTGTGTGAATTTTCTGAATCAGATGCTAAAGAAATCCTTGATAATATTTATAATAATAATTTTACTAAAAATGAATTATCACTGGTTTCTATTTTGACTCTCGTATTGAGAAATCTGCATGATGGTTTTGATGATGGAGTTTGGCAACGTCCAACATCATTTGAAAGAAATTTAGCTTACGTTATACAGATATTATTATACCAACGGTATTTTTTATTAGATGGTTTTCCAAAAATTTCGCCAACATTTAAAGTTTTTGCAGAATCTTATATTGATAAATTACGCAATCCTAAAAAAATACAAAAAGATAATAAAGAATACAATATTTATGTCAGTTATACTGATAAGGAAAGAAATTGGACAGATAATTTTACCAATAACTTAAAAAATTTATTAACTTCCCAATCAAATAATGCTTTTTCATTTATTGAAGATTATTCTGAACCTATTGATATTTTACTAATAGTTTTATCTCCAGATTACCTTTTATCAGCCAAAGAAGAATTAGCTACATTACTAGCTAAAAACCCAACAGAAATATTAATTATTGACTATGGTTTTACTGAAATACTCCCAACAGCATTAGAAAATTCAACTAGTTATAACTTTAATGTTGCAGAAGAAAGCAGTGAATATTTTCAAAGGTTAGATGATTTGGTTCTTGAATTAACCAATAAAATAAATTCTACTCCAACTATTATACCAACAGGAAAACTTTCACAATATACAGTTTTTCTTGCCGAAGTTTCTGATGATTTGGAAAAGCAACGTGATGAGGTAAAACGTTTTCTTGAACAGCAAGGGGTACAGATATTGCCTAATCAAACTTATTCATTTGCTAACATCCAAAAGTCTATAGAACAGGATTTAGGTGAATGTAATTTATTTGTGCAATTACTTAGTGATAAAATTGATAAGTATTTTCCAGAATTTCAATACGAATGTGCAAATACAGAAAAAATACCAATTCTTCAGTGGCATCCTCCAACTTTAGATTTAAACTCTATATCTGATTTAAAACGTAAAAATTTATTATCAAAACATACAGTTATTGCTGATAATTTAGCAGAATTTAAAGAACATATCATTGATAAATTAATACCAAAATCTACTACTAATTCTATTAATAATTTTGTATTTGTTAATGCATATAAAAGTGATATGGATTTAGCATACCAAGTTGGTAATTTTTTAGTAGAGAAAGGCATTACTTGTAGTTTTCCATTGAATGTATCGACTACTAATAAACCAAGCGAAATACAACAATATTTGGAACATCAATTGTTAAGATGTGACGCAGTTATTGTTGTTTACGATGAAACATCGGTTGGTTGGGTTAGTGAAAAAATAATAGATTGTCAATATATGTTAGGTAAACGTGAAAAACCATTTAAGACAATAGCCATATATGATAGTAAACCAAATATTGACAGACCATTTCCAGATGTGCGTTTGCCTAATGTATCTCAGCCAATTTTAAATTGTCCAACTCCACAAGTTGACTCTTGTTTGCCAGAGTTTATAAGGAATTTAACACATGATTGATTTTCCATATCCGGGATTACGTCCTTTCAAACATAATGAAGCCAATATCTTTTTTGGCCGAGATGAACTTTCTACTCAACTAATAGAAAAACTTGGTGACACCCATTTTATAGCTGTGGTTGGGCCTTCTGGTTGTGGTAAATCTTCATTAGTTAAAACTGGATTATTAGCTGGTTTAAATCGTGGTTTTCTACCAAATGCAGAAGACAATTGGAATGTAGCCACATCACGCCCCGGTATTCATCCATTCACTAACTTAGCAAATGCTTTATCAAAAGATAATAAACCAATAGCACTGGAGAAATATGTTGATAGTTTTGCTGATAAAGAAAAAGTACCTAAGTTTTTAGAAGCAAATTTACATCGTGGGCCATTAAGTTTACATAATATTTTACAGCAATTTCCTTTACCAAAAGCAACTAATTTACTGTTGATTATTGACCAATTTGAAGAGCTTTTTCGTTATCATCAAGATGGGAATGTCGATGAAGCAGCAGCGTTTGTTAGACT
>JAUCGN010000220.1 GCA_030378125.1 Thiotrichales bacterium HSG1
GTAAATAGATGAATCGGAATTAATATTATTCAGTATAACCTTTTGTTGGGAAATGGAAAATTTTGTATGTTGCCGAAAGCAATAACGACAATGAATAGCACAAGCTGTAGTCAATATTAATAAAACTCGACCGTGATATTTTTGTAATAAGCCGGGAATTTTTTCAGCAGTAATGTCACCAACTGGATTGTTACTAAAATATTTCACTGACTGATGTTCTGCTGGTAATGGTAATATTTGACGTAACAAGGGGTCATTTGGATCACCTTTGTGAATTCGTTTCACATACCCTTTGGGTACAAGTAATCCAAATTTTGGGGTAGAATATTTTAAATTAGGTAACTCTAATCTTTCTAACAGATGGTTCGGATTATGGATTGCTTGCCGTAAATTGAATTGCCAATCTATCATATATTTTTTAATTTAAGGAGTTGTTTGTGGCCGTTTTTAGCACTAATGAATTTAAAGCTGGGCTTAAATTGATGTTGGATAATTATCCTTGTAACATCATAGAAAATGAATTTGTCAAACCAGGTAAAGGACAGGCATTTAATAGGGTTAAATTACGCAATCTCAAAACCGGACGAGTTATGGAACGAACCTTCAAGTCAGGGGAAACATTGGAAGGAGCTGATGTTATGGAGATTGAAATGGAATACTTATACAAAGATGATGAATTTTATCATTTTATGGTGGCAGATACCTATGAGCAGTATGCTGCTGATTCTAACGCAATCGGTGACTCACAAAAATGGTTAAAAGGTCAGGAAAAATGTATAGTAACTTTGTGGAATAACGAACCTATATCTGTTGCTGCTCCAAACTTTGTTAATCTAAAAATATCCGATACTGATCCGGGTTTAAAAGGTGACACTTCAGGTGGTGGTAGTAAATCTGCTACTTTAGAAACTGGAGCAGCTATACGAGTGCCATTATTTATAAATATTGGTGATTTAATTAAGGTTGATACTCGCAATGGTGAATATTTGTCTAGAGCTAAGGAATAAAACTTAATGTTTAGGAATGAGAACTAATATAAACTTTCAAACTTTTTAAACCAAACCATCTAGATTTTCAAACTCTATGGGAGAGTTTAATCAAGATATTATTAACTTCTTATTCCTAATTAAAATCAAGGGAAACATGCAGGTATTCCTATACAAAATGATGATGTATGGCATGGAAAAATATTTTTTAGCTAATAATATTGGATATACACTGAGTATAAATTAGCAAAGGAAAGAACTATGAATCGTCTAGATTGTTAGTCAAAAAATATAATAAAAATAAAACTACTCACAATAAGACAATTTATTTGGGATTATAAATTTCCCAAATAGAAAAATATATTAAATGAAAATAATATTTTGGTAGGCAAGACGCTAGTTCTAATGCGTCTTATTGTACGGTGGCGGAGCAGACGGGACTCGAACCCGCGACCCTCGGCGTGACAGGCCGATACTCTAACCAATCTGAGCTACTGCTCCTTCTTAATTAAGACTTATGGGTGTTGAGGGATTTGAACCCCCGACATTCGCCTTGTAAGGGCGACGCTCTCCCAGCTGAGCTAAACACCCGGCTGTTTAAGTAGATATATTTGATCAAACTCTACCAAATCAAAATTACATCACTAAACAATCAATCAGCACATGATACCCTTATTATCTCCAAAAGTCAAGAAATAATAAGGAAATCACCAATTTTTTTAAAAAACTCTAAATCAATAACTTAATTAACAGCATCTTTCATAGACTTACCCGGTTTAAACACTGGGACTTTGGTTGCCTTAATATCAAGACGTTCACCAGTACGAGGATTTCTACCCACCCTTGCAGCACGTTCACGTACCGAAAAAGTACCAAATCCTATCAAAGTTACCGTATCTCCATCAGAAAGTGCGTCTTTGATAGCGTCCATTGTAGCATCAACTGCTTTAGAAGCTGTAGTTTTTGGAATATCTGCATTTTCTGAAATTGCTGCAATTAATTCTGATTTATTCATTATTTTTCCCCATCATTTAAGATATTGTTTAAGTTAAGTTTAAATGTACAAATTAGTTCAATAATACAGATTACTCAATGAATGTGAAATAACTAAAATTGTTTCATACATATTATTCGCTCACATCAATGAGTTTGTTGCATTTTTTCATCCGTTCCTTTCGGTTTGGACTCATCAAGCCCAATGATATCTTGTGGTATAGGCATTCGTTGCAAAGCAATACCAAGCACTTCTTCTATCCACTTAACTGTCTTAATAGTCAAATTTCTCTTGATATTATTTGGTATTTCCTCCATATCACGCAAATTTTCATCAGGTATCAATACTGTGTCTATCCCACCACGCAAAGCAGCCAATAACTTTTCTTTTAAACCACCAATTGGTAATATTTCTCCACGCAAGGTTATTTCTCCAGTCATTGCTACATTAGAATGCACTGGAATGCCAGTTAACGTCGATACTAAAGCAACACACATTCCAACTCCTGCACTTGGGCCATCTTTAGGAGTAGCCCCTTCTGGTACATGGATATGCAGATCATAATTTTGGTAGAATTCCTTATCTATTCCCAAGCTAACTGAACGAGCTCGTACCACACTCATGGCAGCTTGAATAGATTCTTGCATAATATCGCCTAATTGTCCAGTATATAATAGCTTTCCTTTACCAGACATTATGGCAGCTTCAATAGTTAATAAGTCACCACCAACCTCAGTCCACGCTAATCCAGTGACTTGACCGATTCTATCTTGCTCATCTGCACGACCATAACGATGACGTTGTACCCCTAAATATTTATTAATATTCGCCGAATTAATGGTTTTCTTTTTAGCTCTATTAGATTTTAATAAAAGTTCTTTAACCACCTTACGACAAATTTTAGCTATTTCACGATCTAAATTTCGTACTCCTGCCTCGCGAGTGTAATGACGAATAATATTGTAAACAACAGTATCATTTATTCTAATTTCAGTTTCTTTGAGACCATTATTTTTTAATTGTTTAGGTATTAAATAACCTTTTGCAATATTTAGCTTTTCTTCTTCAGTATAGCCGGGTAAATGAATAACCTCCATTCGATCCAACAATGCTGATGGAATATTTAAGCTATTAGCAGTAGCGATAAACATTACATTAGACAAATCATAATCCACTTCTAAATAGTGGTCATTAAAAGTATTATTTTGCTCTGGATCAAGCACTTCTAACAAAGCTGAAGCCGGATCACCACGAAAGTCCGTTGCCATTTTATCTATTTCATCTAGTAAAAACAATGGATTACGGGTTGCA
>JAUCGN010000221.1 GCA_030378125.1 Thiotrichales bacterium HSG1
GGAGGTAAAAATAAGAAATCAGCTATTAAAGCCAACGAAATTGTTATCGCAGTCATGGTTCCCATATCTGAGTTGACTGCAAAATGTGACATAGACAAAATTATAAATCCTGATACCAATGCCAACGTAGTTATCCATAAAGCCAAACCAACACTACGGAAAGCATACAAAACTGCTGCTGGAGAATCCATCTGTTTTTCCCGTCTAGCTCGCAAGTATTTGCTTAAATAATGGATAGTATCATCGACCACAATTCCAATCGTTAAACCAGCTACCACCGATAAACCCAAACCAACATGGCCAACAAATATTCCCCAAACACCAAATGCCACTGCGGTTGGTATGAGGTTAGGTATCAAACTTATCAGCCCAAATTTTAATGAACGTAGAGCAACTATCAAAATAATAGAAATCAATACCAACGCAATCACTGCCCCAAGTAACATACTTCTTATATTACGAGAGCCAATTCTGGCAAACATGATTGAAGTACTTGCACCCGGCACTTGCAATTCTGGAGCATTATCTATAAACCATTGCTGAGTCCTATCTTCCAGTGCAATCAACTCATTAGAAGATAAAGTTCTCAAAGTAATAGCAATTTTAGTAGCAGACTTATCAACATTAATTTGGTTATTTAAATCCAAACCATATGGCAACGACATCTCATACAACAATAAATATTGAGCTGCTAAATCTCGTTGTTCAGGCAATTTGTAATAAGCTGGATCATCGCCATGCATATTCTTATTCAAACGTTTGAAAGTATCGGTAATTGTATTGACATGAGTTACCTCTGGTTGAACTCTATACCATTCAACAAACTTATCAACTTGTTGTAGAAATTCAGGTTTACTTATACCTTCTGGTTCACCGGCACTCAGGGAATAATTCATATCATAAGTCCCAGTTAAATTATCAGTAGTAAAATCAGTAGCAACTCGAAAATCAAAGGACTCATCAAAATATTCAACAAATACATCATTCAACTCATTACGAGGTATAAAAGCAATCAGCAATAATATAATCGCTGCCATGCTCCACATTAATCCTCGTCTTTTTGCCACCACAAAATTACCCAAATGTTCCATCGCATGGACTTTTTCTGATACTGGACGTGCTTTCATTGGCAAGATGCTCATCAACGCTGGTAAAAATGACACGGAAACTAAGAAAGCTATAGTTACCCCCATCGCAACTATGTTACCTAAATCCCGAAATGGTGGTACATCACCAAAGTTCATGCTCAAAAAGCCGATGGCAGTGGTTAAACTAGTGAGAAATATTGGCTGAAAATTAACTCGTAAGCTTTCCATAATTGCAGCATTTTTATCCAGTCTATTGACATTCATCTCATGTCGCATAGTTACTAGGAAGTGAACACTGTCTGCAACTGCTAACGTCAAGATCATAGTTGGTGCAGTGGAAGATGGACCAGTCAAAGCAATACCAAATAGTCCGGCTATCCCCATAGCTGCAACAGTAGAAAATGTTATTACTAAAAAAGTTGCAACGATTCCAGAAAAACCTCGGATTAACAGCCATAACATACCAAGAATAACTAAATACATCAAAGGCACTAAACTCTGCAAATCCCCTTTACTTGCTTCTGGAAAAGAGTTATTCATCATCACTACACCAGCTATATAAATATCAAGATGTTTATATTTAGCTCTGGCTTTATCTGCTAATTCTCGTACAAATGCAGCTATTTCAGGAACTTCTGTATCTGGATGAATGCCCGGTAATTGAACTGTTGTGCTGATTCCAGTTACATGAGTTCGTGGAGAAATCAATTTGTTAATAAGTTGTGGTTCAACCAGTGCAATTGCTTTAGCTCGTTCCATTTCCTCAGCAGATAATTTCATTGCATCAACAATCAAATCTTCCACAATTAAATCATCTTCTTCGGCTCGAGTATGTTGAAAATTACTGATAGAATCAACTCGATTAGAATAAGGAATTTGCCATGACTCTTTAGTCAACCACTCCACAGCATCAAGAGTTTCATTAGTAAATACTTTTCCGTCTTTAGGAGCCAACACAAATATAACATTATCATTTTTTGTATAAGTATTTTGTAAATCTTCAAAAGCAATTAACTGTGGATTCTCTTCACTAAAAAATACTCGATAATCAGTATCAAAGCGTAATGGAAAACCCAAAGTGGTCAGCATAACTAATGCTAATGTGGCTAAAACAATAAAATAACGCCAGCGAATCACCAACTGACTATAACGTTCAATCATAATTAATAAACCTTTTTGGTTGGTTAATACCTTAATATACTACAATACCATCGCCAATTGGATATTTGTTTCGGGAATGGAGTGAAGCGGATTTCCCAAAATAACGAATTCTGACATTGGCGAAGGTATTAATATTACTTAAAGCATATAAAAATATAAGGATTTGAATTTAATAACAATATTGTTATTTATGTGTATTTTTGGTGAAGGTATTGTTGGTACTAAATTAGAATAGCGATAGTCTCAAAAGACCGGTTTAAAAAACTATCAGGTCTAAAAACAGCATCCTTCAAAAGCAGTCGACAGTTGTTTCGGGAGTGGAACAAAGTGAATTTTCTGAAACGATTGTTAGATATGGGTTTCGGGAAATCTGTTTTACTCCATTCCCAAAATAACTGTTCACTACTTTTGCGTTAATATGAAGGATGCTCTAAAAACTTATATTTTTCTGAAAAGTTAAAGTTATGAAGGTGGATGACGACCTGCCTACCCACCCTATATTTTGGTATTTCTTAATTTACATACAATTAGTTACATGGAAATAGGAATAATCCTAAACAATGTATGGTTTACCATCATATATTTTATAACTATCTCAAATAATTAAGACTTCATATCTTCAAAAAATTTCTTAACACCATTTAACCATGAACTTTGTTTGGGGCTATGTTTTTTGCCCATGCTAGAATCAAATTCTTGCAGCAATTCTTTCTGATGGTTGGTTAAATTTACTGGAGTTTCTACTATCACACGACAATGTAAATCTCCAACAGCTCCTCCTCTAACTGGTTTAACTCCCTTATTACGAATTCTAAATACCTTACCTGTTTGGGTCTCTGATGGAATTTTTAGCACAACCCTTCCATTTAAAGTAGGTGCTTCTAGCTCACCACCTAATGCAGCTGTGACAATACTTATTGGAACTTCACAAAATAAATTATTACTTTCTCTGGAAAAAATTGGGTGAGAACGTACATTAATTTGAACATACAAATCACCGGCTGGCCCACCATTAACACCCGCCTCACCTTCAC
>JAUCGN010000023.1 GCA_030378125.1 Thiotrichales bacterium HSG1
TACGCAACTTAGCATTGTAATTTTATACTTTAATTTTTACAGAAATTATGAAAAATCAAATATACTTTATAAGTATATAATTTTATTGAAATATTATTTTTTAGAAGTTGTCAATGCGTAAGTCCTATCTTATTAAAAGCCAAAAGCGTCAACTTGAAGTTTTGGTAACTGAACGCACTACTGAATTACAAAAATCAAATCAACAGTTAATCACAGCTAAAGAAAAAGCTGAAATAGCTAATCAAACTAAAAGCACTTTCTTAGCCAGCATGAGCCACGAATTGCGTACCCCGTTAAATGGTATTTTAGGCTTTGCCCAAATTCTAAAACGTGATCTATCTATCACCGCTAAACAACAACATGGTCTGAATGTCATTGAACAAAGTGGTAATCATTTGTTAAATTTGATTAACGATGTGCTTGATTTGGCTAAAGTTGAAGCAAATAAAGTAGAATTGTACGAAACCAATTTTTATTTACCTTCATTATTGACTGGTGTTAGTGAAATTATAAAGATTAAAACTAAAGCTAAAAATATTGATTTTAATTTAAAACTAGCGAATGACTTACCTAATAATGTTCATGGTGATGAACGAAGATTGCGACAAATATTATTGAATTTATTGGGTAATGCTGTCAAGTTTACGGATCAGGGTAGTGTTAGTTTGCAAGTTAATATGAATAAGGGCAAAGACATAGCTTTGCCCCTACGGACGCAATGTAGGGGCGAACCTGCGTGTTCGCCCGCTCCATCCTTAATTTCTTTCAAAATAGAAGATACTGGAGTTGGTATTTCTTCTGAAAATCTTAAGACTGTTTTTAAACCTTTTGAACAAGTTGGCGAGCAAGAACAGCAAGCGAAAGGGACTGGTTTGGGATTAGCTATAAGTAAGAATTTAGTTGAATTGATGGGCGGACAACTTAAAGTTAGCAGTCAAATCAACGTTAGTACACAATTTTGGTTTGAAATAACTTTATCAATTGTGGATCATGATGTTGTAAAAATCTCTAGCCAGCAACCAATTATCGGATTCAAGGGTGAATCACCCAAAATATTAGTTGTAGATGACAATTTGGAAAATCGAGCCGTTATACTTGACTTGCTTGCTCCATTAGGTTTTTTGGTTGAATCAGCTAATGATGGACAGGAAGGATTAGAAAAAGCCATTGAGTGGCAACCTGATGTTATTATTACCGATTTAATCATGCCTAAAATGGATGGTTTTGAGTTAATCCGCCAATTGCGACAATCTTCACTGTTGAAAGACAAACTAATAATTGCTTCTTCAGCCAGTGTATATGATGTTGATAAAAATAAGAGTTTGGATATGGGTAGTAATGCTTTCTTGCCCAAACCGATTCAAGTCGAAAGGCTTCTTGAGCAATTGCAGCAGTTTCTTAACCTAACTTGGATATATAGAGATGAGGTTAAAAAAACTGTTGAAGAAATTTCTCAACCAATGGTATTTCCTCCATTAGATAAGCTTGAGGAAATGTATGAGTTATCATTAATTGGTAATGTTAATAAAATGGAAGAATATATTGATATTTTGACTGAATCGGATGTTAACCTTAAACCTTTTATTACACAAGTACAAGCCTTTCTTAAAGAATATCAATTAGAGGAATTGAGTGAATGGCTTGAAGGAGAAATGACAAATGATAAATAAAATTTTAATTGTTGATGATGAACCAAATAATTTAGACGTGTTACGAAATTGTTTGTGTGATGCCGGCTTTGAGGTGATGGTAGCTATAAATGGAGAAAAAGCCCTTAAACGAGTTGCTTATATCAAGCCCGATCTTATTTTGTTGGATGTGATGATGCCGGGGATGGATGGATTTGAAACTTGCCGCCGTTTGAAAAAAAATGAGGTAACAAAAGATACGCCAATTATCTTTATAACTGCTAAAACGGAAACAGTTAATAAAGTGGAAGGACTAAACATGAGTGCTGTTGACTACATAAGTAAACCATTCCAAACTGATGAAGTCATTGCAAGAATCAACAAACATTTAACTATTCATAATTTGCGGAAACAACTGGAAGTACAAAATACTCAATTGCGAGACTATGTTTATCATTTGGAAAGTTTAGCGACTTTAGGAAAAGCTATCAATGAAACTCAAGATGTGGTTCAAATAATGGATAATGCTATGCAGGTGACATTGGCAGTGTTTAAGTGTGATCGGGCTTGGTTATTATATCCTTGTGACCCAAATGTAGTGAGTTGGAGTGTGCAAGTGGAAGCAACAACACCTGAGTGTCCGGGGGCTAAGAAATTAAATATAGATATACCTATGGAACCGGCAATATCTAAAATTATGAAAAATACCTTGTCTACAAGTGAGCCAATTGTTTTTGGTCCTGACCGTGAATATAAAGTACCCCAAAGTACTACCGAACAATTTTCAGTTCAATCGCAGTTATGTTTAGCTATTTACCCAAAAATAGGCAAACCTTGGTTGTTTGGAATCCATCAATGTTCTCATACTCGAATCTGGACTGATGATGAAGTGAATCTGTTTCAGGAATTTGGGCAGCAAATAGGTGTGAGTTTGGGGCTTTCTATTTCTGTGGAAGAATTGCATAAAAATCAAGAATGCTTATCCCGTAAGTCTTATCATAATTTTGTCGGTGCTTCTATACCAATGCAAATAATTTATCAAACTATTGATGATGTAGCAAGTAGTGAGGCATCCATTTTAATTACGGGCGAATCTGGCACTGGTAAAGAACTATGTGCAGAAGCTATTTATAAAGAAAGTGATCGTGCCGATAAACCTTTTAAGATTTGTAATTGTGCGGTTATTCCAGCAAATTTATTAGAAAGCCATTTATTTGGTCACATAAAAGGAGCTTTTACCGGAGCAGATAGTGAGCAAAATGGGTTGGTAGTACAAGCCAATGGTGGAACTTTATTTTTAGATGAAATAGGTGAATTATCACTTTCAATGCAAAGTAGCTTATTGCGTTTTGTGCAAACTAAAACTTTTCATAAGGTGGGTAGCCATAAATCAGAAAAAGCGGATGTTCGGTTAATTTATGCAACCAATCGGAATTTGTTAATAGAAATCAAAGCTGGGCGATTTAGAGAAGACCTTTATTTTCGTATTAATCCAGTTGAGATAAACTTACCGGCTTTATGTAAACGTGGGCAAGATATCTTGTTGTTAGCTAAATTTTTTCTGTTTAAATTTGCTAAAAAAGAACAGAAAGATAGGCAAGGTTTTAGTCATGAGGCTGAGAAAATGCTTTTAAAATATGAGTGGCCGGGTAATGTACGTCAGTTGCAGGGGGTTATTCATAGTTTGGTTATATTAGGTAAAGGAAAAGTAATTACTGCTGAGATGTTAGAAGTCAAATTATTTAGTAAAGAAGCTGAATATGAAAGTTCTTCGCTTCCTTCTTCAGGTTATTTGTTGAATAATGATGAAAAACCAAATGTTATATTAACCTCAAATGATGCCATTCGTCCTTTTGAGGAAATTGAACAAGAGGTGATTAATAAAGCTATTGAATATTGTGATGGCGGTGTGGTTAAAGCAGCGAAGTTATTGGGTATAAGTAGGACTACCATTTACCGAAAGCAGCTAAGAAAATCTAGTAAATAACCTCACGTTGGACATATTCCAATTTTATCAAAATACCTTCACCAATTAGATATACTCTGTATAGTTAAACCGGGTAGGGTCGGTGTAACGCAGTGAAACCGACCTTCCGATGTTAAGTTGTTTCGGGAATGAAAGCGGATTTCCTGAAACTCTTACATTATTTTATAACAGATTTAACACCCCACTTCCATCCACTCTTCATTTAAGTAGAGAAGATTTCCTCTCCCTCTGCCGTTCCAAAATGGAACGTTCTCAGGTTTCAAAATGAAACATTGTTCCAAAATGTAACGTTATTTTATGCTGTTTAAATTAGTCTTATTTATCAAATTTATCAATATAAACAATCTAATAAAGTTAAATTAACTCTTTTGGAATACCTTTTGCGATATAGGATATTAATACACCATATTTTTTTAATATATCTTATGAGGTAGTTTTTTATTATGTTTTCATGGCTTTTAGCTTTAAACAAACCGCAAGCAAGTACCAGTTCACAGTCACGTTTGCAAAAGAACACGGTTCATCTTTATGAGCAGGGTGCGTCTAAATCACGCATTGAATTGTATTGGAAACGGTGGCTTGGATGGGCCTTTGTCTCATTTGCTGCTCTCATGTTCGGGACTGGGACAGCGTCTGCTCTATGCGGGAGTGCCCAGATTATAGCGAATATTTGTCTATGTGAGAAAGGAGGGTCTTTAGATTGTAACGGCTTAACCTATACTGGGTGGTATATAGTTCCTGGGGGGCCTACCAACCCCGAAGCTGTCCAAAATGTTAACGGGCCCTGTCCGAGATCAAACAACGTTGAATACTGTACTAGCTCCGGGTGTGTGGCGCCGGACATGACCATCGTTCTTCCAAATGGTACAGCCACATTCAAAAATTTGAATGATAACACGTTTTTCTCCTGCGATTATAACAATGGGACGGCGTCTAATTTTGTTGACGCTGTTGTCAACCCTGTGAAAACCGCCACTCCAGCACCACTAACTTCCGCTGAATCAGTGATTATTGGGGCGATCTCTCTTGTCGGTATCGCAGCATTTCTTAGAAGGAAATATAAAGTGAGTGTGGATAAAGAGTGACCGACTAGCCAGGGTCACTGCCATTAAGCCGGGTAGGGTGCATAAACGGTAGTGTCATACACCACATGGGTGGAGTTGGTGTATTACGCTTCGCTTATACACCTCTGAAAAGTAAATATATACCTTTCCTCTAGATGACACTCCAAAATTGACAAGAGCAGCTACTCAAGTATTGAAGTATAATTATTTATCCACTAGTAAATCATTAATATTATTAAGTAATTCCACCTCATTAAATGGTTTACCCAAATAACGATTAATTCCAATCTTTTCAGCTTTATCACGATGTTTAGCTCCAGTACGGGAGGTAATCATAATTATTGGTATATGTTTCAAGTCGTCATTGTTGCGAACTTGAGTTGCCAATTCATAACCATCCATGCGCGGCATTTCAACATCCAACAACATCAAATCTGGAATATTTTCTTGTAGTTGAGCTATGGCATCAATACCATCTTTAGCAGTAATTACTTCCATTCCTTGACGTTTCAACAATCTAGCCGTAACTTTGCGTACCGTAATTGAATCATCCACCACCATGATAGTGTTAGTTACCAGTTTTTCTTCTTCTATTTCTGAAATTTGAGGAGCAACAAATTTGGTAGTATCAATCCTAGTTAAAGCTGGCACATCCAAGATGATAACAACTCGCCCATCCCCAAGAATACTGGCTCCAGCTATCCAATTAATTGCACCAATCTGAGGACCAATAGATTTAACTACAATTTCTCTACTTCCTTCAATTCCATCCACCAACAAAGCTACCCGATGATCTACAGTTCGTACCAATAATAATGGCACTAAATCTGTTTCCAACGAAGTCGCTTTACTAAATCCGAGCAATTCCCCTAAATGAAAAATATCATAATCATTATCCATATATTTATAATGAGTTACTTTATCATTATCACCAATTACTTGCTCTCGTGGAACCCGCATTACGGCATCAAGATGATTAATAGGAATTGCCATAGTTTCATCACCAACGTGGATCAACAAAGCCTGATTAATAGTTAAAGACAATGGCAAGCGAATTTCAAAGGTAGTTCCTTCACCAGTTTTAGAAAATATTCGTAAATTACCACCTAATTGTTTGATTTCACTGTTGGCAACGTCCATACCGACTCCACGCCCGGATAGTTGAGTTACCATTTTAGCAGTAGAAAAAGCTGGTTCCAGCACAAATTGCATTAATTCATGATCGTTTATCACCGTATCTGGCTGAATTAAACCACGTTCTTCAGCTTTCTGTCGGATTGCAGCTAAGTTTAAACCGGCACCATCATCGCTGAGTTTGATGATCAGTTCCGCTCCTTCTTTAGTGATATTAATCGTTATCTTGGCTATAGTTGACTTGCCAACTTGTTTTCGAGCCTGAGCATCTTCAACTCCATGTCCTATAGCGTTGCGTAGCATATGTTCTAATGGAGCTACAACCCGGTTCAATACTGTTCTTTCAAATTCAATATTTTCTCCTTCAATAGAAAAATCAGCTTGTTTTCGTAGTTCTCTAGCGGTTAACCTAGCTATCCGTTGTAAACGTGGCGAAATTCTTGAAAAGGGAACCATACGAGTACGCATGATATTTTCCTGTAGCTCGGCACCAATTCTGCTTTGCTGAACCAATAGGGTATCACTTTGCCTAGTTACAGTTTTAAGAGAATCTTCAATGTTGCTTAAGTCATTGATACTTTCCATTAAACTACGGGATAACTGTTGCATTACTGAAAAGCGGTCTAACTCTAATGGATCAAATTCAATGTCATTTTCCTTTACTCCACCATAGTGAGAGATAATTTGGGCTTCAGTTTCTATCTCAAATCTCCGCAATTGGTCCCGTAAACGGATGACAGTTTGTTCCATTTCGTTCAAATTATTTTTAATCGAACCCTGTTGCTGTTCCATGTGGGCTCGTGAAATAGATAGTTCACCGGCTAAATTAGTCAATTTATCAATTAACGTGGCCCGAACTCTTATTCTATCATCACCGCTATCGACTAATTCAGTTTCCTTTTCAACCGGTTGTTTACCTGTATCAGTGGTTTCTGATTCTTTGGGTATTTCTGGTTTGTCAGTTACTGTTATGGTATCTGGTTCTTTTTGATCTATATATGCTTCAATTTTTTTAATTAAATCAGCAGGCATTTCTAAAGTTACGCCTGAACGTATTGCTTCTAGCATAGCTGCCAGTTCATCTACACTATTTTGAACGATTTCTTGTAGTTTGACACTGGATTGAGCAGTCCCTTCAACAATTTTGGTTAATACAGACTCTAAATGGTGGCTTAAATCACCCATTTGAATAATGCCAACCATACGAGCCCCACCCTTTAAAGTATGCAATTCACGTTGCAACTCTTTCATTAACTTCATATTATTTGGGGCAGCAGTCCAACGTTCTAATAATGATTGAGTATTTTCTAAAATTTCTTCAGCTTCATCCAGAAAGATTGCTAAAAATTCATCTGTAGTATCAGGTAAATCATCATCTTCCTCATCATCGTCAGTTTTTTCAACCGAAGGATTAGAATTCTGCTCTACTTTAGTTAATAAATTTTGTAATACTTCTGGTTCTGGTGGTTTATTATTATTAAGTAAATCATCTACTAATTTAACTGCTTCCTCAAATAAAACTATAACTTCTGGTAATAGTTCAGTTTTTTGTTCTAATAAAGTTGCTGCATAACTTTCCAGTGGGGCAACTATGTTTGAAACAGCATTAAAATCTACGGTACGCGAGCTACCATTAAGAGTGTGAAAAGAACGTACTACTTCCTGAGTCATACAATCTTGAGGATTAAAATTCTGTAGGTAATTTTTTAAATCAGCCAAATGTTCATTGGCCTCAGTTTTAAATATTTCTAATAGTCTTGGATCAATCTCCTCCTCATCATCATCGATCAACTCTCCATCCATTAATTCATCACTTATATCCTCAAATTCACTTTCAGAAAAATTGCTATCGTCCAATTCTAAATCAGATATATCTCCGGGCAAATCATCATCTAAGTCTAAATCAGATATATCATCCAAGTTTAAATCAATACTTGACTCACTGTCATCAAGTGATGGTAAATCATTAACAATCTCAAGTGATTCTAAATCATCTCCAAAATTATCACTATCAATCAAGTCTTCTGTATCCAAAATACTATCTAGTTTTAATTCTTCTGGTTCTAAATTTTTTAATTCAATTTTATCTGATTTGGAAATATTTTCAAATGATTCAATAGTTTCTATAGGTGTAGGACTTGGTTCAAATTCACCTAAACTTTGGCCTTTGGTTTCAATAAAATGTTTGGCTTGGGAGATTAATAACAGGATTTCGTATGGTATTGGTTGGGTTTTTTGGAATAGTTCTACCATAGTTGGCAATGTTTTTTCAACTTTACCAATGAGCATTAACGCATCATCATTTTTTGATAAAGTACCACTAATAAATTGGTTAAACATATTTTCAAACTGCCAACCAAGTTCACCAATTGCACTAGCACCCACCATACGTCCACTACCTTTTAAAGTGTGAAAATTACGCCGCAAGGTAGCTAGAGCTTCAGAATCATCAGAGTTGCTGCTCCAAGATTTGAAACTGGTAACTATTTCTTCAAGGACTTCTTCGACTTCTTCTATAAAAATATCAATAATCTCTTCGTCCATTTCAGAACTAGAAATTTGTTCAGGAATTGTGATTAATTGCATAATTATATATTAATTTGATGGCTGTTAAATGGTTAGAATATTCTTAAATGACATTCTAATACAATATTTATCCCAATACAAACTACCTCAATTATTACTACCTTGCATAGTTCTCAATTTTGGTATGATATAGGTGATTTTTCTAAAAATTTTTCTGAAAAGCTAATAAAGTATTTTCCAATAAACTAGCTATTGTCATTGGTCCAACTCCACCAGGTACAGGTGTGATCCAACTAGCTTTTTTAACAGCAGTTTCAAATTCTACATCTCCCACTAATTTACCATCTTCTAGCCGATTCATACCAACATCAATTATAATCGCACCTTCCTTAATCCAATCACCAGCAACGAACTTTGCTTGCCCAATCGCAACTACAACTATATCTGCATTTTGCACTTTAGACTTTAAATTTTTAGTTTTGCTATGACAAACTGTAATAGTACAACGAGCAGCTAATAATTCTAATGCCATTGGTCGCCCAACGATATTTGATTGACCAATTATCACTGCATCCAAACCTACCAGATCAATTCCAGTCTGTTCTAACATGGTCATGATCCCTTTTGGAGTGCAAGAACGCAGCAATGGCATTCGCAATACCAAACGACCAATATTATAAGGGTGAAATCCATCCACGTCTTTTGTTGGTGCAATTCGTTCAATAACCAAATTACTATCTATTTGGGTGGGTAACGGTAACTGTACTAAAATACCATCAATTTCAGTATCTTTATTTAATTTATCCAATAAATTTAACAGTTCATCTTGTGAAGTTGTAGCGGGTAGATCGAAAGTTTTAGATAAAATTCCAACTTCAGTACAAGCTTTATGTTTATTACGGACATAAATCTGTGAAGCTGGATTATCACCAACTAAAATTCCAGCTAAACCGGGCGGTCTGATTCCTTGTTCAGTATTGATTTGTATTTGTTGTTTTATCGTTTGACGTAGTTGGGCAGCAATAGTTTTACCATTTAATATTTTTGCGGTCATTGTTTTCTCAAGTTGTTTATAATTTATGGATACATTACCATCAAATTCAGGAATTTTGCTAGTTTGCTACAAAGCTTCAAATCCTTCCTTACGCAATCGACAGGCATCACACAAACCACAAATATGGCCTCGTTCATCTGGTTGATAACAAGAAATCGTAATATCGTAATCAACTCCCAATTTTAATCCTTGTTGAATAATTTCAGTTTTGGTCAAATTAATCAAGGGAGTATGTATCTTAAAATGGTGTCCTTCTAATCCAGTTTTAGTTGCAAGGTTAGCTAATTTTTCAAAAGCAACAATAAATTCTGGGCGACAATCAGGATAACCAGAATAGTCTATAGCATTGACTCCAATAAACAAATCATAAGCTGATAATACTTCCGCCCAACCTAAAGCTAATGACAAGAATATAGTGTTACGAGCTGGTACATAAGTTATTGGAATATCTTGAGATAATCCATTAATAGGGACTTTAATATTGCTATCTGTCAATGCCGAGCCACCAATATTGTCTAAATCTAAATTAATAAACTTATGCTCAACAACACCAATATCTTTTGTTACTTGTCGAGCAGCTTGTAATTCAATTTTATGTCGTTGGCCATAATCAAAGCTCAAAGCATAACAAGTGTAATTTTGAGATTTAGCTATAGCCAAAGTGGTGGCTGAATCTAATCCTCCAGAAACCAATACAACAGCTTTTTTTGCAGTCATTTAGTTTTTTCTGGTTGAATTTCTTTTTGAGGAGACTTAGAAGGTAAAGTAATATTTTTATTGATAAATTCTTGCCAAAATTGATTGGCATATGTTTCTAAAGTTTTGTTTACTTCATTATTAAATTGACCATTAAGAAAAGTTTTTACTTGATTCTCAATCATTTGAGTAGATGTAGAATTTAACTTAACTTCTTTCAATTGTTCTTCCAGTTTATGAATACGAATACGTAATTGTTTTAACTCAACTTTTAATAAATCTGTTTCTTCTTTATTGGGGTAAGAAATTGTGGTCATCGGTTGTTCAAAAAAATGTTTTCTTCTTGACATTAATTTAAATCTTTTATTCCATAACAATTTAATTTTACTAGAAAATTTTTTATTTCTATAGGCTAATACAAAAATAATCAATATTATAAAAAACCACCAGTATTTACCCAAGAAACTGTTTTTAGTTGGTTTTGGAGCTATTACTTCTGTTGTTAGCAACTCATTAAACCAAGTTCTAAAATATTCGTGCAATTCTCCATATTTATCTTCTGGTGTAGTTGCATGTTGTGCAAGTGGAGTTTGTTTTTTTTCAGTATTTAACCAAGTTTTCAATTGTTCAACATTGTTAGTTGGAACTTCATTTGGCCTTATGAAATGGGAAAGGGCCTGTTTATATTCATCACTCAACATAAGTTCAGAGTCAAAATAATGTAACCTATATATATGATAATTATTATTTTTCCACTGCCAAGATTCATTGGCATCCCTTCTCAGTACCAAAAAACGCATTAAATTTGGATCAGGATAACCAAGAGGTTCTATTGCCCTCATATTAGCTATTATTGGCTGTAATTTCTTTTTCCGAATATCGGTCCATGTTTTGAAAATGTTAGTCCAAGAGCTAAAGGAATTTCGTTCATTTAAAATATTTCTAGCATAAATTTTCACTCCACCAGCCGGATCATTAACAAACTGAAATTCTCCCCATATCGCATTCCACCAGTTAGTTAATTTATCTTCAGATGATTCAGATAACATTATGATTTGGAAACGATATAAACCAGGAACTATTTTTTCTTTGTCATAAAAATGTTGCCAGTCATTAGTTCCAATAGGTTTGTGCATTACAAAAGTATAATAAGTTGTATCTGCATAACTTAAATTAAAATTTAGGCATAACAATATAGTTATAATAATTTTTTTCATGATTCTTCTTGTATAGTATAATTCTATATAGTTTTTCAGAAAAAGATAAACTTGTAAGACCTATCAGGTTTTTTAGCAAAAATGTTTTCTAATTCTCAATTTTTCGCTTTACTGCCATTAAGTATTAAGAGTAATTACTTATAACTATGGAACTTGGACTCCAACTCTTGACGTATATAATAATAAATCTCTTGGTTGGGAACGAATTTAGAGTTTAAACGAGTGTAATCCAGAAAACATAATTAATCTACCCACTATTAATTTTTATGATTTTTCAACTGAACCCTTCAAGGAAGCAAATATTTCCTGTCGAATATCTTTAATTTTAGGTTTGTTTTCTTCATTAAATGGCAGAGGTCGACAAGCTTGCATGGCATACATTCCAACTCTAGCAGTGAGTAATCCACTACCCAAACCTTGTGCCACTTGTGCTGACATGATTGATAATACCGAATTACCTAAAATTTCTGCAACATTATCAGCAGACATTTCACTTACACCAGCATAAATTAAACTTTGCATAACTGTACTGACTAATTTAAAAGAGCCAAAAAATCCTGGTTTAGTCCCATATAGTTCTGCAATATCTCGAATCATGCGAACATTTCTCCATAAAGTCAATATTGTATCTAACAAAACAATTTGACTAATCATCACCCATAAAGCTGTTTCTTGAGAACGTTGGGTTACGATTTTATAGGCTTGTTTATCCATATCCTTCAACACAAGATCAGAAAACAAATTACATACTTCCCGATCATGATGGGTATCACTTATGGTTAGGTAAAAATGTTCTAGTTGAGTCTTAATTTCAGGTCGATAGTTATAAAATTGAGTAACCTTGTTAATATAACGTATTGCATTACCATAACCATCATTGACCATCAATTGTTCTCCTTCCAATTGTAATTTTGTAATGGTTTGTAATCTGTTAATTTTTTGATAAGATCGTAAACTTAAAGTTAAAGCTGCTCCAGTTATAATAACTACCAAACTAAGAAATAAATTACCAAGAATATAACTATTTACATATTGTTCAGCCACAAATTGATAAGTATTTATTAATAGCATTAACAACAAAAGAGAACCAAAAGCCCCTAACAACCACAACCAGGGTGAATTAATTAAGGTGTTAATTTCATTATTCTGTTTAATTGTTAATTTTTGAGTTGTTTTTGAAGTTGATGAAGCATAATCTTTAGTTTCGAAAACATTGTCCAATTCTAACTTAGAATCCGCCGGCAAAATAACCGGTGGAGTGTAATCCAAAGTAATCGTTGCTTCTTCTTCAGCAATAGTTTCTACAGCATCTAATTCAAAAAAAATCGGTTTAGTCCAACTAGTCATTTAAAATTTATCTCCAAGCAAAAATTCGAGAGCTTGATCTAACCGAATGTGTGGCAGACCTCCACCATGCACATTAGCTAAACGCGGTGGTTTAAATTCTATAAAGTTAAAACGTCCATCTATCCATTCTTCTGGCATAGGTACTTCCACTGGTATTTCACCTGGAAATAATGCCACTGGTTTTTCTGCATTGACAGGCATACCCTTGATACAAGAAATACGTTGTCCTTGAAAATTAGTATAGGCAGCCTGAGTACATTTTACTGCTGATAAAGCTAAAGTTTCAGTATGCACTCCCTCAAAAGCCACGTTGTTATGTGAAGTTGCCAACATATTTTGTAAAAAATACTCTAAATTTGGTAACTGAGTGGGAGTTACATGATCAGCCTTAGTAGCAGCAAATAGTATTTTATCAATTTTTAACCCAAATAGCTTGTTAATTATTCCAGATTTACCATAATTAAAACTTTCTAATACCATATTCAAAGAGTTACGCATATCAACAAAGCTATCATAACCAGAATTGAAGGTATTTAATACATCAACTAATACTATTTGGCGATCAAAACTGACGAAATAATCTTGATAAAACTTTTTAACTACATGTTCTTTATAAGATTCATAACGTTTTTTCATTTCAGCATAAATGCTATTTACCCCAGGAATTTTTTTTGGCATTTTTAATACTGGGCAAAATTCTAACAAAGGTGAGGTTCTTAAACTATCATTATTTGTTAAGCCATCGCCCGGCATAACAAAACGTCCCGGTTGTAATAAATTTAAATTATGTTTCGACTCCTTACAATTATGCAAAAATTCTGTATAAAGTTTACTTAATTTACGCAATTTTTTTTCATTTACTTCATCGGTCAAATCGAGGCTGTTTAAGTAGGTCTGCCATTTTTGTGATAATGATAAACGTGGCTCAGTTTCACATAGGCGAGCTATTTGTTCCGACCATTGTTCGTAAGTTAATTCCAATAATGGTAAATCCAGCAACCATTCACCCGGATAGTCAACAATATCTACATATAGAGTGTTGATCGGGGCAATGTGTTTTTTCATTGGATTTTTAGATAAATATCGAATTGCTAATCTAATTTCACTTATGCCATTAGTACGTTGTGGCCAAGTGGGAGGTTCTCCACACAGTTGTTCAATAGCACGATCATAACGAAATGAAGGTATGTGGATATCCGGTTGCGGCATAATCTTGGCTCCTCGCAAACGACCACTGCTAATCATTTGAAAAAAAGGTAAATGTATTCCTTCTAAGCCATGTAACAATTGATGAACTAATGAAGTGATAAAGACAGTTTTACCACTACGACTTAGACCAGTAACAGCTAATTTTACCTGTTTATCTAAGGAACGATTAATTCTTTCCTCAAAATGTTTTGGTGGAGAAAAATTTGGCAACCATTTATTCATATTTGTTATATCTGTTTACTGAATCATAAAATTTATATCAAGACAAATTGGTTTTAATGCAGATAGCTAGTGAGAGAGAATTTCTCCCTCAGATTGTTCAAATGTTAGTTATATTTGACACGGTAATAAATTTAACTTTCGGTAGGTCGGGTTAGATTATTGAGCAAAGTGAAATAACGTAACCCGACATCTATATAAAATTAGTTTAAAAAAGTTCAAGTTATGCCCGTGTGCAGTATAATTGTATCATTCCTACCTTATTATAAAGCAAGAACTTCAGCTACAAAATCAGCATCCTTATCACCGCGACCGGATAGATTAATTAAAATCGTTTTATCCTTAGACATATCTTTAGCTATTTTCATAGCATAAGCAACAGCATGGGCACTTTCCAACGCTGGAATAATTCCTTCTACCCTAGATAGAGTCATAAATGCATCTAAACATTCTTTATCATTTATCACATCATAACGTACTCGACCAATATCCTTTAAATAACAATGTTGTGGCCCAACTCCCGGATAGTCTAAACCAGAAGCAATTGAATAAACTGGCAATG
>JAUCGN010000222.1 GCA_030378125.1 Thiotrichales bacterium HSG1
TGTGTATAAGAGACCAATTAAAATCAAAGCAATGCACTCTATAAATGTGTAAAAATCATGGCTAAAGGCATGGCAGAATTTCAGCAAAATAGCAATTTAAATGGTCTAGATAATTTAGTCGAAATGGACCGTTATTGTTACTATGTAGCTGGAGTAGTTGGTGAAATGTTAACTGAATTATTTTGTGATTATTCTGCTCAAATTGCTGATAATAAAAAACTATTACAACATTTAGCTATATCCTTTGGACAAGCTTTACAAATGACTAATCTTCTCAAGGATATTTGGGAAGATCGACAACGTGGAGTATGTTGGTTGCCGCAGGACATATTTGCTCCCTTTGAATTAAAGAATTTAACTCCCAATCATTATAATCCAGCTTTTGGAGATGGTTTAATCAAGTTAATTGCTATTGCCAATAGTCATATGCATAACGCTCTACGTTATATTTTATTAATTCCAGCTTCTGAAATTGGGATTAGACGATTTTGTTTATGGGCATTAGGTATGGCTGCACTAACTTTACGCCGTATTTTAAAACACAAAGATTTTTCCCAGAGTCAACAGGTAAAAATATCACGAAGGAGTGTAAAAACAACTATTTTAATCAGTAATCTTGCTACTCGTAGTGATATCAGCTTGCGTATTTTATTTCATTTACTCACCAAAAATTTACCATAAAAATTTGATTACAATGATAAACTGACTCAATGATTTTCCTTGATAGCTCTTAAAAGTTAATAACCTAAAGCCATTCCAGAGCGTCTAGGATCGTTGGCCCCATACATCTTTCCTAAATAGAGCTAGTTCTCAAATTGACAGTTGAATATTCCTTGCATCCAATTATTAACGAATATGAAATTGATATTGCGAATGATGGTAATTCCATTACAGCAACCAAAATATTACGAGAATTAGAAAAAATAATAGATATTTCCAAGTTTACTAAAAAGAACAACAACCTTCTGGATGTTCATAATGTCCTCCGTAATGGCTGTACAATTGCAGAGTCAAGCGATTCATTTTTATTGGTTAGCTTTAAGAAAGTAGATGTAAAAAGGCATCAGTTATTTGTTTTTGAGCAAATGCAAAAATCTTATGCAATATTTGAATGTAAACGAGTTGGTGTTGAGGAAGGAACCAAAAAAGGTCCACAAACAATTGAAAAAGCAAAACAAGGGTCTTATGTCGCTAGAACTGTATCTTCTTTACAAAAAATAAGAACTGATTCAGGAGAGAAATTTGGAATAATATACAGGGAAAATAATGAACCATACATAAAACCTTATGTAGAGTTAATGGAAGAAGTAATTTATTCCAGTGATGTTAAATTACTTCAAAAATTTATTTTAACTGTCGGTGTTGTTAGTAATCACGGCAATTGGTTTACTGCTGATGACCATAACAAAGAACTAAAAGTTTTAGCAGAATCGTATGACTGGTTAATATTCTTAACTGATAATGGACTTGCTCAATTTATAGATAACTTGTTGCTTAATCCAAATTCAAAATATATAAGAATCCAAGAAGCATTTAAAAGTAGTTATACCGCAGATAAAAAACGTAATGTTTTTACCAAAGTAAGAATGGATTTTGAATCTGATAGGCTTCTGTTAGAATATTTTTCTGAAAAATTAAATGAGATTGACAGATGGTTTAATGTAATCTCCCCCAAAAATAAATCTATAAATGAGTTAAAAAAGGAGTTGTTGGAATTGCGTTCTAAAAAATGGGAGGCAATTCGATGAGTGCAGGAAGAACAGTCAATTCTCAGAATCAATCTTGGGGGACTCCTGATAACTATGTAAAAGCTATTAAAGAATTCTTTGGTGGGGTTATTGCCTTAGACCCTTGCTCAAATGAGTATTCTATTGTTAATGCTCAAACCGAATTTTTATTGCCGAAGCATGATGGCTTACATGAAGAATGGGATTATCCAACTATCTACATGAATCCGCCTTATGGAGCTGACAGAGGAAGAGGTACAACAATAAAAACTTGGTTAGCAAAATGTGCTTTAAGCCATCAGGAATATGAAGCAGAAATATTAGCGTTAGTCCCTGTTGCTACAAATACTGCCCATTGGAAACAAAGTGTATTTGGAAAAGCAATAGCAATTTGTTTCTTGTACGATACAAGATTAAAATTTCTTGAAAATGGAAATAGTGGTGGTAAAGGAGCACCAATGGCTTGTGCAATGATTTATTGGGGCGAGAATTACGAAAGATTTTATACAATATTTATCAAATATGGGGCAGTAGTAAATATATCAAATTTACAGGGTCAAGAAATTGGAGCAACCATAAATCAAGTAAAACTAGCTTTTAGATAGTGAAAATCACACATGGAAGGTTCCGGCTTTTTTACTAAAATTTAACACTTCAAGTCTACCGCCGTGTCACAACATATGATTTAATGAAACTATAATTTGTTAAAAGATTCTTTTCTTACTCTACTGCCCAAATTACAAAATAATTCATAAGCAATCGTGCCAGATAAGCTCGCAATTTCCTCCGCTGGCAAATCAGCACCCCATAATAATACTGGATCACCAACCCTAGCATTTGGTTGGTTACGCAAATCAACAGTGATCATATCCATAGATACCCTTCCCACTAATGGCACTCGCTTACCATTCACCAATACTGGCGTACCAATCGGAGCATGACGTGGATAACCATCTGCATAACCAATTGCAACCACTCCAATCGGCATAGTGTGCGGACAAACCCAAGTTGCACCGTAACCAACTGCATCACCTTCATAACAACGCTTAACACTGATTAATTGTGATTCTAATTGCATAACCGGTTGCAAATCATCATCTCCAGCTACACTGTCGGGAAAAGGTGAAGCACCATATAACATAATTCCCGGTCGTACCCAATCAAAATAAGTCTCTGACCAACCTAAAATTCCAGCCGAATTAGCTAATGAAGCTTCCTCAATTTTTAACTCTTTCACTAAATTAGAAAACATCATAACCTGTTGTTTAGTCGCATCACTATCAAGGTCATCCGCACAAGCAAGATGGCTCATTAGACGAATTGGGTCGGCAATATTGGTATTTTCTTTAGCAAGTTGATAAATCGATGCGATATCTTTAGGGTTAAAACCCAAACGGTGCATACCCGTGTCAGCTTTTATCCAAATATTGATTGGTTGATCTAATTTGGCCTTGATAAGTTGTTTGAACTGGATTGCGGTACTGATAACTATCTGTAAATCCTGCTTAACAATTATTGGCAATTCATCCGGA
>JAUCGN010000223.1 GCA_030378125.1 Thiotrichales bacterium HSG1
TTCTAAGCTTCCGCATACGGGGCATTTTTCTGATTGCTTTAATTCTTCCATGAGCCTATTTTAAACTATTAATTCGTGTTTAGCTATTATTAATTTTTATTTTGTTCGTATTAATTATACTTTGAGCCCAGTGTCAGTTTATAGAGTTTAAAGTAAATTATGTGAAAGGAAGTTGCCGATCTAGAATATCGACAACTTCTACCTAATAATTACTTAGTGAGAAATGCTATAACTTCAGTCTACAATGACTATTATAATTTTGCAAACTAAATACCTCTAAATGAACATAGCCCCTAGCCTCATCATTTTAAGATATAACAGTTTGGCAAATTACCCTTCTCATTACTACTACGACGCTTAACTAGAATATACTTCTCCTCCTTTAACTTTTTCAAAGCTCGTTGTACCGTAGACCGAGTGTAACCTGATATTTTAACAAGAGTTTTTATACTGACAATACAACTGTTTCTTGTCGATAACTTTCGCAGGCTATCCAAAATATCACGTAAAGAACCAGACAACCCAGAAATAAGAGAAGTATTTTTAGCTTGATTTGGTTTAGATATTGCACTATTCTTAACAGAAGTGCTGTTAGTTTGTCTCATTTTAAGTTTACTCCTATAAAGCTTTAGACAAAGTTAAAAGAATAATTTTATATATAAAATGCTGTGAGAGGTGTTTATATAAAAATATTCAATGTGGTTTAAAAAATATGTTGGCATTTAACGGCACTTTCCTTGAATGATTTCCACTTATCCATAATGTACAGCTTGTCTTTCCATCATAATCATCTACCAAATTTCTTCAACAACATTCTTTTCTGTTTTTCAAATTCACTTGGAGACATAATTCCCTTCACACAATTTAATTCCGCAAGCTGTTTTCTTAATTCAATAGGTAATGTCTTGATTTCTAAGTAATTATCAGCATATCCTTTTCCATTCCATGTACCACAACGACTTAATTGTCTTCCATTATTACGAAGATTGAGAAACTTGATGACAGACATTGATAGAAATAGAATACTTACAACACTCAATATGGTGAGAAATAACAAAATTTTACCGCCCATAATAACCATAATAATATCTCTTCTGTTTATTACTTAAACACACTTGGCTGCCAAAAACCCAATAATAGCAAAAATGGGAAATATTACACCTGCCGTCAAACGAAAAACGACCAATCCGTAATTTTGAATTAGTCAATTTCCTTCAATTTTATCAATATGCCATCAAGTGTGATTCTTAAATAGAATAAAAACATACCCAACTGGTTTGAGTAAGTTTTCAATAAATATTTTCAATATGTCTAAAAAAGGTACAAATATCATGCCAATTTTCAACATATTGATTTGTAAGGATTTGATAAAAACGGCTCAAAAAAAATGTGCTGATTTTCAGCAGGTAAAAATAAAAAAAATGGTGTAACGCCGCAGTTTTTGTTTGTATGTTGTTGATTTTAAACAACGTGCTGAAAAGCAGCGGAATGTGCTGAAAATCAGCAGGTAGGTTTAATTAACTGATAATATGAGAAAAAATCCAATATATAATTCATGCCAACTTTTTAGTTGATTGATTAATAACATAAAATTAAGAAGATGTTATAACAAATTGATTTTTATTATAAAAAACTACTTACCTTTCTTAAAGTCCTATTCTCGTTTAATTTTATCCGCTATTCCTCGTTTATTTCCATCCTGTCTATTATCCTCATGAAAATGGGGACGATAACCTAATACCCTCAAACATTTCTAAATTACCGATTATATTTCAACAAAAAACATAATTATTACAAATAATTACGTTCTATATGACATGATATGTTATATAAATTGGTGATGTTACTTTCTCTGTTTATAGCTTTCATTATATTATTACGCACATGTCGGATTTGAGTAGTACTAATAGTATGAATATTACCAAGTCCTTTGTTTTATCTATATAATTATTCGAAATGAGGATGTAAATTATGTTTGAAAAGTACAAAGCTAACTCGTTTGAATTTGGGCAATGGCTATGTGTAATTTTAATAGCTTTAGTTGGAATTTTTCCAATTGTCGGAAGTGCCGCTAATTCAACTATCGCTGGTCTTGTGTTTATTGATACAAATAACAACGGGGCATATGATTCTGATGAACCAGTGCAAAGCGGTCATAATGTGTATTTGGAAGATTTAACTTTGATCAATGCTGGTCAAGGCGGGAACTTTCATGCCACCACTAATACAGATGGTGAGTTTTATTTTACTGCACAAAGTATAGGTGATTATAACATCTCTATCGATTTAGATGATATGCAGTTGACTACTCCAGTTGTTGCTGAAGGAGTTATGCCACCTCATACAATATCTGTTACTGAAAATGGGCAAACAGTGCTGATTAATTTTGGATTATCAGATGATACTTCAGGTAAAATTACTGGGCTATTTGCTGACCAAATTCTTCATATTGACTGTAATAACAATGCAGATGATCAAAGTGAACAGAAACGCTCTATTGAAAATCAAGGAGTTACTTTTGTTGGCAGTGAGAGAAACGGATATCATAACATGGCTTGCTTTTTTGATGGTAATGACTACCTGAAGGTTCTTAATAGTAAAGATACTTTGTCCAATTTTACTATTTCCGCATGGGTATCAGTATTTGGAACTGATACTGAAACAACTCGTGCCATAGTTTCTAACTATGCTGGTGGTGGCGATGCTCAACATGTTGGTATGAATATGACTAAAGGTGTAACTGCGGCATTTTATGATGATGGTATCAAGTTGAATGGTGCAAAAGATACTGGTGGTACTTCTTTAGCTGACGGAAAATCACATCATGTAACTGCGGTATTTGAAGGTGGTGTTAATACCAAGATATATGTTGATGCTGAACCTAAAAGACAAACATCCGGTATCATGCCTGCTAGCATCAGTCCAACTGGTGATTTGTATATTGGTCGAGGTGGTGATAGTGAAACTATGGAAAAAAGATGGCGTGGTAGTTTGGATGAGATTAGGATTATCAAACGTGCATTATCTGAAGATGAAATCGTCAAGTTAGCAGCATTCATAGACTTGCCCGGTGGAGAAACTTTCGTGTCAACTGATCCAACTGGTGAAATTGATGATGCTCCTTTCTTTTTTAATGCCAAAAGTGGTGATGATAAAGGTGCTATTGAATCTTTAAGGGTAACTCCTAATTCTGATGGTAGCTTTTCTCTAAATACAGTATCTAACAATTCTAATACTCGCCGTAGTGTTAGAGATGGG
>JAUCGN010000224.1 GCA_030378125.1 Thiotrichales bacterium HSG1
TTATCTTTGGAGGTGATGATTATTGGTTAGATATAACTGAATTAAATGAAGGTGCAATTTCTGCTGGTAGAAATATTATTGTTGCTGTTGGTGAAGGTGGCACGGTTGATTTACGTGGTCTTTCCAATAAAGCCTTTAAAGCAGTTGGTAATTTTGAAATTTATGCTAATACAATTTTGCTAGATGAAGGTGTGTCGTTGTATGATTTGATAGAAGCACAAGAGATTATCTATCGTCCTAGTAAGATTATCTATCATGTTGTTTTAAGTGGACAACAGCAGACAAAAGGACAGCCAGATACAATAATGCCTATTAATTTGGACGTTATTAATGGTGGTCCTAAAGTAGACACTTATATTTTGAATGTTATAAGTGAAAACGGTTGGAATGTTAGTAGTTTACCTTCTACTATCACTATCGATGGTCTTAAACGGAAAAACTTAACATTGAACGTTACTTTACCTTCGACTCCAAGTGCAAAGGATATGATTACAATCACCGTAACATCTCAAACAGATTCAAAGGTAGTAGCTGTTATCGAAGTTATGGTTGGTGTTGAAGGTACACTCGTAAGCCCTGCCTCCTGCCAACTCTACGCCGTCAACGATGCTGGCTTAAATAACTCGCAATTCTTCACCGTGAACCTTGACAGCCTTGCGGTAAATGAACTTGGCCCTGTATACAAAGCTCACGATATAGAAAGCCTTGCAGTTCATCCAAAAACAGACATGCTCTATGCTGCTTCTGGTGACAATGCAGAAAAACAAGGTTTCTTCTATCAAGTTGATGGAAAAACTGGAGAACTACATCCAATTGGTAACACTGGTTTCAAAGAAATCGAAGACTTAACATTTGCTTTCGATGGTACATTGTATGCGTGGGCCAAAGGTGATGGATTGATAACAATTGACCCAATAACTGGAATTGGTACTTTAGTGTTAGCCTCCAATATTCAAGTAGAAGGCTTAACTTTAGGTAAAGACATATATGGTTCTTTTAATAATATGTTATATGGTTCTGTTAACACTGAACTTTGGACATATGACATGAATACTAAAAAACTAGAAGTCACTTGCACCAATCTATTTGGTGAAACCGAAGCCCTCGAAGTAATGCCATACGGTGAATTACTGGTTGGTACTCACAACGTAGCTTTTGGGATGCACGCTTTCAATCCAGATGGCTGTCACATAAGTACAGCAGATGCAACTTTATCCAACAAGTTCAAAGATGTTGAAGGTCTTGCATTACCAATAGCTGCTTGTAGTGTATGTGGAGATACTGTTGTTCAAGGCAATGAACAATGTGATGATGGTAATACGATGAGTGGAGATTTATGCTCAGATATTTGTATGATTGAGTAGGAGTTTGTTACTGTTATTTATCTAGTTCCCATTCACTAGCGTCCCCATTTCCATATGACGCTGGTGCATCAAGGATAAATTCCAACGCTAGTATGTTAAAATCAGATATCCATCCTTAACACAAATGATATTGATATCAACCATGTGGAACCATAAAATTTACATATCCCAACCAAAGGTATCAACATGAAAATATGGTCTATGTTATTAATTTCACCAAAAATTGAGTTTATCAACACAAACAAAAAAGTTGTATCATCCGCCAAAAAATCTGAGGAAAAGAATACTAAATCAGTACGGATACGCTGTCCAATTTGTGGTTGGCAACCGGATGGAAAAGCATATTGGGGATGTGAAAAATGCCACTGTCCACCATTTGATACATTTAAAACCCATGCTCACTGTCCAAATCCTAAGTGTGGTAACTCTTGGACTTATACCCTATGTATTGCTTGTCGCAAACGTTCCTCACATGAAGACTGGTATGTTGAAATTGGTGATTAATATATCAGCCATGTAGCAGTGTTACTGTTATTTCGTGAATGAAGCAAAGCAGATTTCCCGAAACATTCAAGATAAAATGCTCTCTTTTATTGTTAGAAACATAACCGCCATCCTTATCGTCAAAGAACTAAAAGCCCAAAACGACACACTCAAAACCATCGTCTGCAAAGACCATCCAGAGGATGCAATTTGTCAGTAAACTGTCTGAATTAGAATTTATGAATTTTCAGAATTAAAAACCATTAAAAATCATGTAATTATTTTGTAAATTCTATAATTTTGTGAATTATGGTTCAAAACAAATTACATATCTACCCAATTTTCTAGTTTTAAATCAGAAATGCGAGAAAAATGACGTTGATTATTCGTTACTAAAATAGCATCTAAACGGAGTGCATGAGCAGCAATTAGCATATCCATATTACCAATTGGTAAACCTTTGCGTTCTAAATCAGCACGTAAAATAGCATAATGTTGAGTAGCCTCCGCATCCCATGCAAAAACGCTTAATTTTAAATCAGCTATGAAAAAATCAATGTCATGTTGTGTAAAACTACTCGAATTAAGGCGTTCAACACCATAACGCAATTCTGCCAAAGTCATGGAAGAAATACCAATCAGTGACCCTTCCATCATTTGCAAATGTTGTAACACCGACAAAGGATGGCGTTTCATTATGTAACTACTTATATCTGTGTCAAGTAAATAAGACATAATCACAAAATTCGTTGCTGAGGAAGTTCATCAACTATATCTTCCATAAACTCTTCAGGAGCTAAACGGGCAGTTGCAAAATAATTTTCCCAACGTTTACATAAATCATTTGAATTTTTAAATGTTTGCTCAGATTGGACAGTTGCCAAACTATTTTTTGCAGCAGTTAACAGAAATTGATTAACCGAAAGATGATTTTTTTCAGCAGCTTGTTGAATCATAGTCAATAAGCTACCAGAAATTTGTAACACAGATTCACTCATTATTATAACCTCATTTTAAGGTAAGGAAACATTATGTTATCTAATAATTTAGGACTTACGCATTGACAAGAACATCATATTATGAAACTATTTAAATACAATAAGTTACTGTATGAATAATTAAATTTAATATACATATAATTTATATTTTGAAATTACATAATTCCTTTATGCAACTTAGCATTGTAATTTTATACTTCAATTTTTACAGAAATTATGATATATCAAATATATTTCATAACTATATAATTTTATTGAAATATTATTTTTTAGATGTTATACTCAAGCTTCTTCAATGCTTTACTTATAGCTGATTGGGTTACTCCAAATGTTTGGGCATGTTCATATTGAAATCTATCTGGATATTCTAATACTTGTTGAGATAATTCTGATAAATTTACCTTTGTTGG
>JAUCGN010000225.1 GCA_030378125.1 Thiotrichales bacterium HSG1
ATGTTGTTAAAGTCAGTGTTAAAGAAGCAATTCCACGCAGTAAGGTTAAAAAAGGTGAAATCTATCAGGCATTAATCGTGAGGACCAGTAAAGGCGTTAGACGACCAGATGGTTCCTTGATTCGTTTTGATGGCAATGCTGCAGTTTTACTGAATAATCAATCTCAACCTATAGGTACCCGTATTTTTGGGCCAGTTACTCGTGAGTTGAGAAGTGAAAAGTTTATGCGAATTGTTTCTCTTGCCCCAGAAGTACTTTAAGTGAGGTAAACAATGAGAAAAATAAGACGAGGCGATGAAGTAATTGTTATCACTGGTAAAGATAAAGATAAACTTGGGAACGTGGTTCGGGTTATTAAGGATAAGCGAGTGATAGTCGAAAATATAAATTTGGCTAAACGTCATACTCGGGCAAATCCAATGCAAAATATTGCTGGAGGGATTGTGGATAAAGAAATGCCTATTCATATTTCCAATGTTGCCTTAATCAATCCAACTACTAATAAAGCAGATCGAGTTGGTTTCAAGTATCTTGAAGATAACACTAAAGTACGTTATTTTAAATCAACTGGTGAAGTTATTACTGAAAAAACATAATGGCAAGATTACGCAAATATTATCAAGAAACTATTATACCCGAGTTAGTACAGCAATTTGAGTATAAGAGTGTTATGCAAGTTCCCAAGCTTGTTCAAATTACAATAAATATGGGTTTAGGAACTGCAATTTCGGATAAAAAAGTAGTGGAGAGAGCGGTAGCTGATATGACTAGTATTGCCGGTCAAAAACCAGTAGTTACTAAAGCTCGAAAGTCTATTTCCAATTTTAAGGTACGTGAGGGATGGCCGATTGGTTGTAAAGTTAACCTACGGCGTACTCATATGTACGAATTTTTAGATAGACTTATAAGCATTGCTATTCCACGGATTCGGGATTTTCGTGGTTTTTCAAGTAAAGCGTTTGATGGGCGGGGTAATTATACATTGGGGATAAAAGAGCAGATTATTTTTCCAGAAATTGATTATGATAAGATTGATGCTATTCGTGGAATGGATATAACTCTTACTACTTCAGCCCGTACCAATGAAGAAGGTCATGCATTGCTTAAGGCCTTTAATTTCCCATTAAAATAACCAACAATCAATATGGCAAAACTTTCTGTTATTAATCGAGAAGCGAAACGTTTACAGACGGTAAAAAAATATGCTGCCAAAAGGGCGGAGTTAAAAAGATTGATCAATGATCAGAGCATTAGTTTTAATGAGCGTGAAGCAGCCAAACATAAATTTCAAACTTTACCACGTAATGCTAGTCCATGTCGTCTTCGTAATCGGTGTAGAATAACTGGTCGTCCTCATGGTTATTATAGAAAATTTGGTTTAAGTCGTAATAAACTACGGGAAGCTGCTATGCAAGGATTTGTACCCGGTTTAACTAAATCCAGTTGGTAGTATAATGCTTGATTATGTATTCTTAATTAAAACTTATCAAGTTGTAGCATAAGAATTTTTGATTTTCATTAAGAATTATTTAACATCATTAGAGAATCGTAAATATGAGTATGTCGGATCCCATTGCTGATATGTTAACCCGTATTCGCAATGCACAAGCTTGTAATTTTAAACAGGTGACGATGCCAGCCTCCAAAATAAAGGTAGCGATTGCAAAATTGTTACAAGAGGAAGGTTACATTACCGGCCTTAGCACTACTGATGAGGTTAAGTCTATGTTGACAATAGATTTGAAATATTATGAAGGTAAACCTGTTATCAGTTTGTTGAAACGTTTTAGTCGCCCCGGATTAAGAATTTATAAAAAACAGGGAGATTTGCCTCAAGTATTGGGTGGATTGGGAATTGCCGTCATTTCCACAAGCAAAGGAATAATGACAGATCTAAAAGCACGCAACCTTAATCAAGGTGGTGAAGTTTTGTGTTTAATCGCTTAATTGATAAGGATAATGTAAATGTCAAGAATTGCAAAAAAACCGATCACTTTCCCTAGTGGGGTTGAAGCTTCCTTAAACAATCAAACTCTTTTGATTAAGGGTAATAAAGGTCAGTTAGAACAGAATATCCATGCAGATGTAGAAGTTAGTTTAACTGATAACACTTTGACTTTTGCACCACGAACTAAGGACGCTATGGCTATGGCAGGAACTATGAGAGCCATAGTTAGTAACATGGTACAAGGAGTGAGTGATGGATTTGAAAAAAAACTTGATTTAGTTGGTGTGGGGTATAGAGCTCAAATTGATGGTAAAAACCTGAATCTTACTTTAGGGTTTTCACATCCAATTGTGTTTAACATTCCAGATGGAATTAGTATAGAAACTCCAGTACAAACTGAAATTTTAATAAAAGGTATAAATAAGCAACAAGTTGGGCAAGTTGCAGCTAATATTCGAGCTTTTCGTCCTCCAGAGCCATACAAAGGTAAGGGAGTTAAGTATTCAGATGAAATCATTATAAGAAAAGAAGCTAAGAAGAAATAATATGGATAAAAAAAATACTCGATTGCGACGCAGTCGTCGTACTCGTGCTAGAATTAAGGCTCAAGAGGCTACTAGATTGTGTGTTCATAAAACGCCGAGACATATTTATGCCCAAATAATTACTTCAGACGGTTCTAGGGTACTCGCAAGTGCTTCAACCTTAGACAAAGAGGTTAAGGATACGATTACTTTTGGTGGTAATATAGCTGCCGCAATTGTAGTGGGAAAGATTGTTGCTCTTAGAGCTAAGTCGGTTGATGTTGAACAAGTCAGTTTTGATCGGTCTGGTTTCAAATTTCATGGTCGGATAAAAGCTTTGGCCGATGCTGCTCGTGAGAATGGTCTTAAGTTCTGAACAGCGATTCTCAATTAAAATCTAAAATAAATTATGGCAAATTACGAATTTCAACGAGCTAAAAATGATGAATTTTTAGAAAAGTTAGTAGCAGTGAATCGGGTAGCCAAAGTGGTTAAAGGTGGACGAATTTTTAGCTTTACTGCACTGACGGTTGTTGGAGATGGTAAGGGTAAGGCTGGTTTTGGTTATGGTAAAGCCCGTGAAGTACCTTTAGCTATTTCTAAGGCAATGGAAAATGCTCGTAAAAATATGCATAGTGTTCACTTAAATGGAATTACTTTGCAATACCCTATCGTAGCTGAACATGGTGCTGCTAAAATTTATATGCAACCAGCTTCCAGTGGTACTGGGGTTATTGCTGGTGGTGCGATGCGAGCAGTTTTTGATGTATTGGGAGTACGCGA
>JAUCGN010000226.1 GCA_030378125.1 Thiotrichales bacterium HSG1
CAAATGCCGAACCAATGTATTTAAACTTTTTTTATCTGTTTCACCGATTAAACTAGACAATTTTTCTGTTAGTTCAAGCACTCCGGGTTTTAATTGATTGGTGGATTTCAATATATCCAAATGATGATGGCGTAATAACCAGCGACTAACTCGTTCCACTTGTTTACGGGCATCAATCATCATGCTGATTTGAACTTGAGCATTTACCTGATTATCCAAAGCCTCTATCTCTGTCCATAAACTTTGCATAGCAAAAATCTCCCACGCCACCATGAAAGCCCGCACTATATCCGGTGAAGCTTGACCAGTTTCTTCATTGAGCAAGAAAATAAACACTCCACTAGCTCTATTAACCACCATATTAGTTGCAACAGTAGCAATAATCTCCCGGTGCAAAGGATGTTGAGAAATTTCAGTGGCAAACCGTTCCGACAATTGACTAGGAAAATAGTTACTCAAAACTGTTTGAAAATATGGCTCTTCAGGCAAATCAGATTCTAGTAAATCTTTATATAAAGTGATTTTACTATACGCTATCAACACACAAAGTTCGGGAGAATTTAATCCCTGTTGATTAGTTTTCCTTTCTGCTAATATCTTGTTATTGGGCAAAAATTCTAATTCTCGGTTTAATTGACTGCTCTGTTCCAAATGACGCAGTAAACGAGCATGTACATTCAGCAGAGAGGGAGCTAATGACAAAGCTATACTTAGTGCTTGAGTTTGTAAATAATTGTTTTGCAATACTAAATTTGCTACTGAACTGGTCATATCATGTAACAAGTTATTACGTTGTTTATAAGTTACATCACCATTGGCAACCACCGCATCCAGCAAAATTTTAATATTTACCTCATGGTCTGAACAGTCAACTCCACCTGAATTATCCATTGCATCAGTATTAATTCGACCATTGTTCAACACATACTCAATCCGTCCCTGCTGAGTGAAACCAAGATTGCCACCTTCGCCAACCACTTTACAACGTAAATCACTGCCATTTATACGCAAATTATCATTAGCCCGATCCCCAACTTCAATATGATGCTCCTCAATTGCTTTCACATAAGTACCAATCCCACCATTCCACAACAAATCAACCTTTGCACCAAGAATTGCCTGAATCAATTTATTGGGAGTTAAAACAGTTGCTGTGATTCCCAACATGCTTTGAACCTGCTGCGACAAAGGGATGGATTTACGACTACGAGCAAATATTCCACCACCTTCGGAAAGCAATTTAGTATCATAATCAGCCCAACTTGAGCGTGGTAAGTTAAATAAACGTTGACGTTCCTCCCAACTAATTGCAGAGTCTGGGGATGGGTCTAAGAAAATATGAACATGGTTAAAAGCGGCTAATAATTTGATATGCTTAGATAATAACATTCCATTGCCAAATACATCACCAGCCATATCTCCTATACCAATTACGGTGAAATCTTGCTGTTGAATATCTGTTCCTAATTCTCGGAAATGACGTTTTACAGACTCCCAACCACCTTTAGCTGTAATTGCCATCTTTTTATGATCATAACCAGAAGAACCACCCGAAGCAAAAGCATCTCCAAGCCAAAAGTTATATTGTTTGGAAATTTCATTAGCTATATCAGAAAATGTTGCAGTACCTTTGTCAGCAGCTACAACTAAATATGGATCGTCATCGTCATGTCGAACTACTTTCAAGGGTGGAACAATTTTGCCATCCACAATGTTATCGGTTAAATCCAACAAACCACGAATAAAAGTTTTATAACATTCTATACCTTCAGCTTGGGCAGCATCACGTTCTGCTGGTAACTGTTTAGCAACAAATCCTCCTTTAGAACCCATCGGCACAATCACTGCATTTTTAACCATTTGAGCTTTGACTAAACCAAGTATTTCAGTACGAAAATCTTCCAACCGGTTTGACCAACGCAGTCCACCTCGTGCTACCTTGCCACCTCGCAAATGCACTCCTTCCACCTTTGGAGAATAAACAAAGATTTCAAACATAGGACGTGGTTCTGGTAAATTTGGAACTTGGTGTGGATCGAGTTTGAAAGATAGATAGGAATTAGATTGAAAATAGTTAGTTCGTAAGGTAGCTAAAATAACTTGCAAAAACTGGTTTAAAATTCGGTCTTCATCTAAACTAACGATAAAATCAAGTGATTTTTCAATTAGTTGTACTATATCAGCAGAATTATCATTGGTGGCTGGATTGCAACGAGCATTAAATAAATCTAACAATAAATTAGTTACTTTAGGATTATTTATTAGGGCTTGTTCCACATATTCTTGACTGAAACTAGCTCCAGTTTGGCGGAGATATTTCCAATATGATCGAAAGATAACGATCTCTCTCCAATTAAGTTTTGCATATAATACCAAACGGTTAAAACCATCATTGCTTACTTCTTGCCACCATATTTTGGCAAATAGAGTCTGAAACATATCTTTTACTTGTTCTATTTGCAGAGAGCTTTCCAGATGCAGCAGTTCAAAATCATGAATCCATACAGTACAGAATTGATTTTGCATCTGATAAGAACGTTCTTGAATTACTTGTACTCCCATATTTTCTAACATTGGTAGCACCAAAGACAGAGGAATATGAGTATTTAGGTTAAATAGCTTAAAATGTAATGAGTTATCCAAGGTTTCAATTGGACGATAAAGACTCATACCTATATTATTTTTAGAAAGCAAAATTTCTATTTTATCAATATCATATATAGTATGATGTGCTGAAAAATCTTCACGGTAAGCAATTGGGAAAGCATTGGCATAGTGATGTGATAAATGATTACCTCGTTCCTCACCATTATGCTCAATCAAGGCGGTGTGTAGTTTATCAGTCCAAGAACGAGTTACTTCTACTAATTGTTGCTCTATCTCTTTGATTTCAATAGTAACACAAGTACCAATTGGAGTATAAACGATAAAGTGAATTTGGGCGGCTACTGATTCTGTCAAGCGGACATTAAAATCAACATGAGTACCACCGAAAGCTTCTTGCAATACCTGTTGCATCCGTTGCCTAATAACAGTGTCATAACGCTCTCTTGGTATATAAACCAGACAGGAAAAAAATCTACCATAATTGTCTGGATGGACAAATAATCGAATCTGTTCTCGGAGTTGCAAAATACCTAGTGTAGTTTGTCGCAAAGTTTCCGCATCTATTTGAAACAGTTCATCGCGTGGATAGGTTTCTAATATATAAAACAAAGAATTAT
>JAUCGN010000227.1 GCA_030378125.1 Thiotrichales bacterium HSG1
TACCTTCAAAATTAAACCAGCTATTCAACGTCCTCATTTCAATTTTTTAATTCCCTTGTTGATTGGAATTTTCTGTGCATTATTATTTTTTACTCGTATAGTGGAATTATAAGGATTTTATGCCGAAAAAAGTTCGGGATGAATATGATGATAAGTTGGCAAATCGTAATAAACAAGATGATTTAAAACAATGGATTCGAGATCAACATTGTTTAATTACCGATTATCAAAAGCCAAATGATTTGAAGGATTTGGTTATTAAGCAGTTATGGGCGTTGATTGACAAGCAGTTTCCTGAAGGTGAGGAGTTGAGTAAACAGCAGTTGGAAAACTTTGAGCATGATAATTTTGCGAAGAGTTTGCAAGCGGTTTATATGCAGCAAGATTCTGTGTTTACTGAGTTGACGGAGTGGGTTGAGACAGGTGATTCGCCGTCAATGGTGGTTGGGGAAGCTGGAATTGGTAAGTCGGCTTTGTTGGCTTGTTGGGGAGCGAAATATCGGCAAGCTGGGAATTTTTGGCATTTTTGTGGTTGTTCGGAAGCAAGTACTGATCCAGTGGTGGTTATTCAACGGTTACATGAGAATTTGCAACAGCGTTATCAGTTTAATTTAACAGAGAAAATTCCTTATGCAATTGAGGTAATGAGTCAAAAATTAGAGGAATTTGTTAAGCAAGATGATAAGCCGGTGGTGGTGATTATTGATGGACTTGATCAGTTGGAAACCAGACAAGGTGCTGTTGATTGGTTGTTGAATTTAATTCCGCCTTCGGTGCGATTGATTGTATCTGGTGTGGATAAGATTGATTTACAAAATAAAATCATTAAAGTTTTGCCTTTGACTGCTTCAGAAAAGCGAGAGTTGGTTGTCAGTTATTTAGATTTGTATAGCAAGGTTTTACCTAATGATTATATAGATTTATTATGTGATGCTTTCCAGACGGATAATCCATTATTTTTGCGAATTATTTTGGAAGAGTTGCGGTTGTTTAATGGAAATATTCAGGATTTTGGGGATAAGCTGGAATCTTATTATTTGGAAGCTCAGACTTTGCCTAAGTTGTATAATAAAGTTTTGAATCGGTTGGAGAAAGATTTTTTAATACGAGGAAAAACGGCTGGAACAAAGTTGAGTTTATGGCAGAAGTTTCTTGGGGCAGAAGAGGATAAAGGGCAGCATTTTGATTTTTTGGTGGCAGATGCGGTGGGTTTGTTGGCGGTATCTCGGTTTGGAATTAAGGAGTCTGAGTTATTGGAGTTGTTGCTGGTTCCGCAGTGGGTTTGGTCGCCGTTGTATTTGGCTTTGCCATTGGTTAATCGCTCTGGGTTGTTGAGTTTTGCGAATGATTATATTCGGGAGGCTGTTGAGAGGCGGTATGGGGATGTGGTGATGGCGGAGTTGCGGGAGCGGTTGGTTGATTATTTGGCTAAGCAGTCGGTGGATGGTCGGGTGGTTGATGAGTTGTTGTTTCATTTGCTTGCGATAGGGGATACGAAACGGTTGTTGAAGTATATTGAAAAAATACCGGTGTTAGTGCAGTTTGTTGAGGATAGAAGGTATTATGAGTTGTTGGGTTATTGGCATCAATTGGGAAAACAGAATGCTGAGGTAGTGGAGATTTATTTGCAGGAGTTGGTTGAATATGAAAGGACTGGTTTGTATGATGATTTGGGTTATGTGTTGAGTAACATGGTTTTTTTCTGCCAACAGATAGGGATAAATTCCACAGAAGTTATATCTTTAGCTAATCGGGCATTAGAAATTAATAAACAAGTTTTAGGTGTACATCACCATACTGCTACTTCTTTGGATAATTTAGCTGTTTTACTTAAAGCAAAAGGTGACTATGAACAAGCCGAACTTTTACATCGGCAAGCGTTGGAAATGTACAAACAAGTTTCAGGTTTACAGCATTCTGACACCGCTATTTCATTGAATAATTTGGCTAGTTTACTTAAAGCAAAAGGTGACTATGAACAAGCAGAGCTTTTATATCGGCAAGCGTTGGAAATTGCGGAAAATACTTTAGGTTCTGAGCATCCTGATACCATAACATGTCGTGAAAATTTGGAAGGTTTGATTGCTAAAAGTGCTAACACTAATTTGACAGAAGAAGTAACAGTTAATTCACATCGAAAAATTAGTCGTAATACTCCCTGTCCATGTGGCTCAGGTAAACGGTATAAAAATTGTTGTGGGAAGGTGGTTTAGTTGTTTGAACAAGATTTAACGGATTAAAGGATAAAACCTGATTAAACCATTAAAACCTTTCATATATTACACAACTTATTAAGATAAACAAGCTATATGAATAAAAAAATATTTCCCTTTTAATTCAACTGATTCAATCCACAAGAAGATTTTAAAGGTTTAATCAGACTTTATCCTTTAATCCGTTAAATCTTGTTCAAAAACCTAAATCATACTCAAACAACCTAAATATTACTCAAAAACTATATTTTATTATTATAAATATAACGTTTATCTCTCCAATTGCTTGAAGATAGGAAATTTGATAAAGTTGTTAATAATGGATCAAGGATTTTCGTTTTTTATTTATGTCTCTTTTAGGTTGTTAATTAAAACTATTATGCTCTTTTTTTACACTTTTGTCAGGTTGTCACATGGTCACCCTGTGAGTAACAGTCATTATTTCACAAATATTGACATTGAATGGTATAATGTTGGGTTGAGTAATAATAGTCATATACACAATTGTTATATAGAGGAAAAAAATGAAAAGAACTTTTCAACCAAGTACATTAGTTCGTAAACGTCGACATGGTTTTCGTAGTCGTATGGCTACTAAAAGTGGGCGTAAAATTATTAATGCACGACGGGCTAAGGGACGTAAAATTTTAAGTGCATAATAAATCTTGCCAATTTACCCGTCAACAGCGTTTATTGACAGCACGAGATTACCAATTTGTGTTTGCAAAACCTTATACATCTAAAGATCGTTATCTCATAGTGCTAGCAAGGGAAAATAAATTGCCTTTCGCTCGCTTAGGTTTGGCAATCGCTAAAAAACGAATCAAGTTAGCAGTGGCGAGAAATCAGTTAAAACGTTTAATTAGAGAAAGTTTTCGCCAACAAAAAATGGCTAGTTTAGATTATGTAGTGTTGGCAAAAAATAATGCTAATCAAGCTGATAACAGTGTTTTATTAAATTCATTAGCCAGACATTGGCACAA
>JAUCGN010000228.1 GCA_030378125.1 Thiotrichales bacterium HSG1
AGGAGCTGCTGCAAGTCCTGGTATGGGAGCAAATACCAACTCAATCATGGCATTTTGGATGACAATGTTGAATGTTCGTTTAAACCTTTGGGTGTTAAATCCGAATCTACAACAAAAACCTAAACTGACAATTTGGCCATTTTACTTAGCTAAAGAATTCTTCCGTCAAGGAACTACAGATGATACTTTACTAAATCTGTCCGATGGTGGACATCATGAAAATTTAGGAATTTATCCATTGCTCAAACGGCGTTGTAAAGTGATTATTGCCTCTGATGCTGGAGCTGATCCAAATTTTGAAATGGAGGACTTAGCTAATCTACAACGTAAAGCACGTATTGACTTAGGTATCAACATTGAATTTAATTTATCTGATTTACGTCCTAATCTTGAAAATAAAGGATATACCAACACCTATTTTGTTCAAGGAACAATTATTTATCCTAAAGACAAGAATGGAAATGACCAAACTGGCACGTTGTTTTATATCAAGACAACAATGGTAGGTGATGAACCAGAAGAGTTGTTGGCTTATCGGCGAACTCATCCCACGTTTCCTGATGAAACAACAGCTGATCAATTTTTTGATGAGGATCAGTTTGAATCTTATCGTAAATTAGGCGAATTAGCAGGTCATTCCTTAGAAAAAAGGACTTCATTAGCAGAATACATAGAGACTACTTGTTTCTGTCATAAAACTAATGATTAGAGATGTCCATAATTACAATTGTTTAGTTAATAGCTAAATGTTGTACCTGTTTTTTTTAATATTTTGTCGGTGTAAGCTCTGGATTAAGTTATCACCTAAGACATATTTTTGTTGAATGGTGAAACATAAATTATTTGAGCTGTAAATACATTTTTTTACATCTGAAGTAGGAGATTATTGATGGATTTAATAGATAGAAGTACATTTTATGATAATATGCGAAATGAGATGTTATCGGGTAAACTTACTAAAGATCAAGTAGATGGCACAACAGTCATTTTAGATTTTTGGGAATCACCACCAATAAAGTTTACGGGTAAATTCAAAAAAAACTGGGATATAAGGAGTTTAGAATGGTTAGCATATGTTTTGGCCACTACATATCATGAAACTGCGCGTACCATGCAAACAGGTGATGAGTACGGAAGTAATGCTTATTTTACCAGACGATATGAGAATAACAAAAGAATAGCCAAAATGTTGGGCAACAACAGAAAAGGTGATGGTGCAAAGTTTCATGGTCGTGGTTATGTACAAATCACTGGACGCAGTAACTACAGCAAAATGAGCAAGATTATACGCGGGTATTATTCCGATGCACCAGATTTTACGGAAAATCCAGATGCAGTAAAAATTCCTGAGTATGCAGTGTTGATAATGTTTTATGGGATGATTCGAGGAACATTCACAGGAAAGGCTTTGAAACATTACATCGGTGATCCAGATAAAGGTCAGAATGTTGATTTTTTTAATGCTAGAAAGATAATAAATGGGCGAGATAAAGCTGGGTTAATTAGAGGTTATGCTGAAAAAGCTATCCATGCGTTGACAGCAGAACCACGATGAAATAATTAACAGCTTCAAAAAACCTTCCAAAGTTCTAAAAACACCGGAAGGTTTGGTTTAACAAGTTTTAATTTTTTCTCATTAGTTGACACCCAGAACTTGATAAGGTTTTTAATTCAGCTAACCCTCCTTAAATATCTAACAAATATATGAATATGTTAGATTTTAATAACATTCTCATAATTATAAACAAATTATGAAATTAGAAACAATTGCTGTACATGGTGGTTATACACCAGAAGCTACCACTAAATCGGTAGCTGTTCCTATTTATCAAACCACATCTTATGCTTTTGATGATACTCAACATGCTGCTGATTTATTTGATTTAAAAGTACCGGGTAATATCTATACTCGCATGATGAATCCAACCACTGATGTGCTGGAAAAACGAGTAGCAGCAATGGAAGGTGGGATTGCTGGGTTAGCATTTGCTTCCGGTATGGCTGCCATTACGGCTGCAATTCAAACTCTGGCAGAGGCTGGAGAGAATATTGTTACTACTAGTACATTGTATGGTGGTACTTACAATCTATTTGCTCATACTTTTCCTCAATATGGGATTGAAGTACGTTTTGCAGATTACAAAGATATAGATAGTTTTGCTGGTTTAATTGATGAAAAAACTAAAGCTATATTTTGTGAATCAATTGGTAATCCATTAGCTAATGTAGTTGATATTGGAGCTTTAGCAGAAGTTGCTCATGCTCATGGTATACCACTTATTGTTGATAACACTGTGCCTAGTCCATATTTATGTCGTCCGATTGAACATGGGGCAGATATTGTAATTCATGCATTGACTAAGTATTTAGGTGGACATGGTAATAGTATTGGTGGACTAATAGTTGATTCTGGTAAATTTCCTTGGGCTAAACATAAAGATAGATTTAAACGTTTAAATACTCCAGAAGTATCTTATCATGGGGTAATTTTCACCGAAACTTTTGCCGAAGCAGCATATATAGCAAGAGCTAGAGTAGTACCATTGCGTAATATGGGAGCTGCATTATCACCATTTAATGCATTTTTAATATTACAAGGCATCGAAAGTTTAGCAGTACGAATGGATAGGATTTGCGAAACTTCATTAAAAATAGCCACTTTATTACAAAATAATCCTAATGTTAATTGGGTTCAATATGCTGGTTTAGATGATAATCCGACTAAGCCATTAGTAGATAAATATATGAATGGTAAGGCTTCTGGGATATTAAGCTTTGGAATTAAAGGTGGTAGAGAAGCTGGAGCTAAGTTTATTGATGCTTTACAATTAATTATACGCTTAGTAAATATTGGAGATACTAGAACATTAGCTTGTCATCCAGCAACCACAACTCATCGTCAACTAGCTAAACATGAGTTAGAAAAGGCTGGAGTTAGTGAAGATATGATTCGTATTTCTATTGGTTTAGAACATATTGATGATATTGTAGCCGATATAGAGCAAGCTTTAAAAGCTGTATAGGATACAAAATTGAATTTCCAAATAAACAATTAAAAAACAACTTGAATTTTTTTATTGTATCATGCCCAGTCAATGTGATTACTACAATTAAAATATTTATCATAACCATATGATTTTATTAAATAAATATTTTTTATCAATGTGTAACTTCTATGTATGATACTATTGC